>JAQTRN010000204.1 GCA_028711795.1 Dehalococcoidales bacterium
ACTGACTGTCACCGTACGGGACTCGACCTCCCGGATAGAGCGGAGGTCGGTAATGACAGAAAACATCCCGGCGGCCGCATTGGCGAACGCTCCGGGCAAAGAGTCGCCATAGGCAACTAGCCCGATATCAGCCGTATGCTCTATCAGTTTGTACTTTCTTGCCCCGGCCATCGATCACCAGACTAACATCAGTCGCCAGTTAATCATAATGGCTTATCCATTACGGTCATATCCGTATATCTACGTATTTGTTATGCCCTAAACACCTAATTTAGAAAATCAGGTCATATCAATGACGAATATCGGGGCGAGCGGTGATCAGGTAATGGTAAGGACTAATTGCCTTGATGGCTCTAACTACAAAGCCATTCTGCTGAATCAGACGGACGGCCTCATCTTCGCTGACCCGGATTTGCCGGGGCGGGCCTATCTCCATTATTTCTTTTCTCCAGTCCAGGTCGACCAGTCGCCCGCCTGGCTTGAGCATTTTCCGGGCGTTCCGCAAAACACTCCCCGGGTCCCGGAAATCGTGGAGGACCTGGCCGAAGAAGACCACATCAGCGCATTGCCGGCACAGTAAAGTTTCTTCCGCGCTGTTCACCACCAGGCTGATATTCCCTAACCTTTCCACCAGAGCCCGCTCACGCAGCCTCTCAATCGCCTCGCCGTTGATGTCCAGAGCGTAGACTTTTCCCTTCGCGCCGACCAGCCTGGCTGCGGGCAGAGTGAAAAAACCCTCGCCGCAGCCGATATCCATAAATGTCTCTCCCGGTTTCAGGCCAATGCCGGCTAGAATCGTCTCGGGATTCTGCCATTTCCGTCTTTCTTCAAAGCTGTAAAGCATCTTTAACTAAGCGCGGACATAGTTATTCACTATGGACGTTCGTCTTCATTATAACAGAGTGTTTAGTCTCAGTTAGTAGACCCACAACCTGCTTCAAATATCAACAACTACTGGTGCCAAAAATAACTGTTTCCGAAGCCATTTTGGTGCATCACAAACCCCATTGTCTGACTTACTAATCCTCACCCCTTAGTCCCCCTCTCCTGCCCACAGCGGACGAGGGAGATGGATCACACTCAACAACGGACGGCCAGGATTACGATTTGACTGGTAGCAATATCATTGACGCAACAACGTTTTCTTCGGTAAATGAGTCTATGCGAACAAATTGTATTAGTCTGTTCATCGGTGCTACAATTACCGCTAATGGTAAGCAGCCACCACAAGGGTAGAGTGCGGACGAGGTGACAACATCGGGGGTACCGGAGCTACCAGCAGATGGGCTGACCTTCGCTTATTTCTCCATGGAAATCGCCATTGATTCAGCCGTGCCCACTTACAGCGGCGGCCTGGGGATACTGGCTGGTGACACACTACGAGCCGCTGCCGACTTGAATATTCCCGCCGTGGGCATCACCCTGTTGCACCGCAAAGGCTATTTCCGCCAGCACCTGGATAGCACCGGTCATCAATCAGAGAGTGAACCCGCCTGGTCCCCCGAGCGGTTCCTGGAACTGATCCCACACCGGGTGCTGGTCTCCCTGGTTGACCGTCAGGTACAGGTACAGGCCTGGCGCTACCTAGTACGCGGTGAATCCGGACACTCGGTCCCCGTTTATTTTCTGGATACTAACCTCACGGAAAACTCCCCTGCGGACCGGACTATAACGGACTACCTGTACGGCGGCGATAACCGCTACCGCCTTTTCCAGGAGACCGTCCTGGGTATGGCGGGCGTGCCCCTGCTGCGCGCCCTGGGATATCAGCGAATCCGCGCCTTCCACATGAATGAGGGGCACTCAGCCCTGCTCACCCTGGCACTGATGGAGGAACAGACCTGGGGACGAGGCTTGCAAACAGCTACCAGCGCCGACGAGGAGGGCGTGCGGCAACGGTGCGTATTTACCACACACACTCCGGTGGCCTCAGGACACGATGAGTTCCCGCTCGATCTGGTCCGGCAGACTCTGGGAGAGGAGCGCACCAATCTGCTGATAAGGAACCAGTGTTGCGAGAACGGCGTACTCAATATGACTACCCTGGCCTTAAAATTCTCGCGCTACGTCAACGGCGTCTCCATGCGTCACGAAGAAGTCTCACGCCGCCTCTTTACCAACCACTCGATCGACGCCATCACCAATGGCGTACACGCACCGACCTGGACAGCGCCATCTTTCCAGCGTATCTACGACCGCCACATCCCGGAATGGCGTCGCGATAATCTCTATCTGAGATACGCTGTTGGCATACCGCTGACGGATATCTGGCAGGCCCATAAAGAAGCCAAACAAGAACTGGTAACTGAGATAGAGCGACGTACCGGAATACGCCTGGAACCGGGGGTAATGACCATCGGTCTGGCCCGGCGCGCCACTCCGTACAAACGTCTTGACCTGTTGTTCTATGACCTGGAACGACTGCGTCGAATAGTCCGCCAGGTGGGCCCGATACAGGTAGTTTGTGCCGGCAAAGCCCACCCGCGAGACGAAAGCGGTAAGGTAGCTATTCAGCGCATCTTCGAAGCCGCCGCCAGACTACAAGGAGCTATCCCGGTAGTCTACCTCGAGGACTACGACATCGCCGTGGCCCAGCGCCTGTGTTCTGGCGTAGACATCTGGTTGAACACGCCCCAAAAACCCCAGGAAGCCTCGGGCACCAGTGGCATGAAGGCAGCGCTAAACGGAGTGCCCAGCCTGAGTATTCTGGATGGGTGGTGGATCGAAGGCCATGTGGAAGATGTCACTGGCTGGTCTATCGGCGATGGCTGGCGTACCGAGACCGATCGCCAGGCCGAAGTGGAATCTATGTATGACAAGCTGGAGTTCGTTATCCTGCCCACCTTTTACCAGCGGCATAACGCCTTCGTCAGTATCATGCGTTCGACTATTGCCCTCAACGGCTCTTACTTTAACGCCCAGCGGATGCTCATCCAGTACCTGCAGAATGCCTATCGCCGGGGCGGGAGCATCCAGCCCTGAAAGGGACCGGCGACTACTTTATCGTCCAGCCGCCGTCAACCGAAAGGACGTGCCCGGTAATCATGTTAGCCATATCCGAAGCCAGAAAGAGGGCCGCATAAGCGATGTCTTCCGGGTCAGCCAGCCGGCCAAGCGGAATATTGGCTGTGACATACTTTTCAAACGCTTCATCGGCCAGCATCTTTTCTGTTAGCGGCGTCCGCACA
>JAQTRN010000205.1 GCA_028711795.1 Dehalococcoidales bacterium
CGGCGCCATCGGCAGCCACTGGAACGGCGTGCCGGCTTTGGGGACAAATGGGGCAACGTTCAAGGTGAGACGACTGCCGGTCAAACGCCGGTCGAGAATATCCTTGCATTTACGGGTCAGCTTTATGATTCCCTCGATATCCTCATCGGTCTCGGACGGCAGTCCGATCATGAAATATAGTTTAAGTTGCCTAATGCCCTGCGCGGCCACTTTGCCGGTGGCTTCCAGTATATCGTCCTCGGTGATGCCCTTCCGCAGCACCTGGCGCAGCCGTTCGGAGCCAGCCTCGGGAGCCAGAGTGATGGTCTGGGCGCCGCCGTCAACCAGCGTCTTTAATACCGTGCTGGGAAGAGGTTTCAGTCGCATCGAGCTGATGGAGAGTCCGGCCCCCATCCGGCGCAACCCGGTCAGTAGCTCCTCGATTTGGGGGTGGTCGGAGACCGCCGGTCCTACCAGGCCGATACGGCTCCTGTATTTCAGTCCTAGCTCCGCCTGTTCCAGTAACTTGTCCAGGGAACGGAAGCGGATGGGACGGAAGGCGCTACCGGCCAGGCAGAAGCGGCAACCCCAGTGGCAGCCCCGCTCCACTTCGATAAGGAACAAATCACCTAACTCCGTATCCCGCGTGAGCACCACCGAAGCCACCGGGAAATTATCCAGGTCTCTGGCCCACTGGCGGACGACCGGCGTCTCCGGGGGATGCTGCGGTACGTAAACGCCCGGTATCGAGGCCAGGGCCTTTATCTGGTTCTCTCGGCTGCCTTTAATCGTTTCGGATAGCGCGGCCAGCATAGCCGGCAGGATTACCTCGGCCTCACCGATGCAGAGACAGTCGAAAAAAGGCACGAGCGGCATGGGGTTGGCGGTGATACAGGGCCCGCCGGCGATTATCAGCGGGTGTCTCTCATCGCGGTCGGCGGCATAGACCGGTATCCCGTTAGCCTTCAGCATCGGCGCCACGTTGAAATAATCGAGTTCATAGCTGATAGAAAAGGCGAGAACGGCGAAATCATTCAGGGGACGCTGCGATTCCAGGCTTAGCGTAACCTGCGTACCCGTCCGGTCTTCCTTTTCCCAGAAAACCCGCTCGCCGACGGCTGCCTCATTGTTGTTGATTAGCCGGTAGATGGCGTGCAGTCCCAGATTGGACATGCCGACGTAGTAGGAATTGGGATAGATGAGGGCGAAGGGAATTCTCCCTCCCCAGTCCTTGACAATCGCGCCCTGTTCCCGGGAAAGTCGCTGCCTGGCTTTTTTAACTTTATCCCATTTCATAGTCTGCTCCGTCAGTTTGGGAGTCAGGAACATTATACTGGCTAAGCCGGCAGAATGGCGAATTAAGACTACGTGCCTCGGATTGTACTTGAAAAATGGTAAAGTATTGCTATTATGATATGGGTGACTTGTGATAGGAATGAAACGACTGCTTGTTCTCAGCGGCTTACTGCTAGTACTGATCACGGCCTCTTCGCTGACCGGTTGCCAGTTTACCGGGTCTGACCCCGTGGAGGTGATACGCGTCTTCAAAGCCCGGCCGGGCACGCCGGTGCCCACTGGTGGCTGGGGGCTGGCCTCATCGGACCCATACCCGGATGCGGTGCAGGTGGTCTTCAGCCCCGGGGAGAAGATGTACCTCGGCCTCAGGATCAGTGGACGGCTCAAAAGCGACGTGACCTTTGCGAAGTACACCTTTTTCAACAAGGGAACAGGCGTCGAGGTGGTGGTGGCCGCATCCCCGGACGACTTGGGACCCCTTGAACCCGGGAGCGTGGTCCTGCTGGGTTTCTCGGACCCCTGGGCAATCCCCACGACGGCGGGCAGTTATGAGTTTCGTGTCTACCTCGGCGATAGAGTGGTCGCCGCCGCTCTCTTTGACATCAGTTGACCCGTTTGTCGACAAAGCATGCCTTCCCGACGAAAATGCCCCGATTCTGAAGCTATGTGTTGGCGAAGACATATTTTTTCTTGACATGATGGAAGTCGGATTGTTAAACTGTGTAGGTCAGGCCTAACATGGTCCTGATATTCCCTCCCTCGTGATGAGATTCGTTGAAAGAAAGAACTTCATTCGAGTTTTCGCCGTCCCAGCCCCTGAGAAGAGGCCTTGTCCAGATATTCACCGGTGATGGTAAAGGTAAGACTACGGCTGCCATCGGGGCGGTAGTCCGTGCCCTGGGCAACGGGCTGCGGGCTTATGTCGTTTTCTTCATGAAGGGCGACTATCCTTATGGTGAGCGTCAGGTACTCTCGCTGTTACCCAATGTCAAAGTAGCCACGTTCGGCAGCCTGGAATTCGTCGACCCCAACAACGTAAAACCGGAAGAAAAAGAGCAGGCCAAGCTGGCTCTGGCCGCGGGCCGTGAAGCGATGCTCAGCGGCGATTATGACCTGGTGGTGCTGGATGAGGTGAATATCGCTGTGGCCTGGAAATTGGTGGAGCTGGCCGAGGTAACCCGGCTGATTCAGGACAAACCGCCGAACGTCGAGCTTATTCTGACCGGCCGTAAGGCGGACCCGAAGCTGGTCCAGATGGCTGACCTGGTTACCGAGTGTTTGAACATAAAACACCCCTATCAGCAGGGCATAGCCGCCCGTAAGGGGATCGAATACTAATAATTTTGAGGAGGGAACGATGAAAATTACCCTGAGTGTGATCAAAGCCGACATTGGTGGTTATGTGGGACACTCTGACTGTCACCCGGACCTGATGGCGGCTGCTGAGGATTGTATGGCCAGAGCCAAGCGGGAAGGGATGCTGATTGATTACCACGTAACCAAGTGTGGTGATGACCTGCAGCTTATCATGACTCACCAGATGGGCGAGAATAACAGCCAGATCCACGAGATGGCCTGGAACACCTTTGTCGACTGCACGCAACTGGCCAAGAAACTGAAGCTGCACGGCGCCGGGCAGGACCTGCTGGCCGATGCCTTTTCGGGCAATGTCCGCGGCATGGGGCCGGGAGTGGCCGAGATGGAAATGGAGGAGAGGACGGCGGAAAGCGTCGTCGTGTTTATGGCGGACAAGACCTCGTCCGGGGCCTGGAACCTGCCGTTGTACAAGATGTTTGCCGACCCCTTCAATACCATCGGCCTGGTGATTGCGGACAATATGCACCAGGGCTTTGCTTTTGAGGTACATGACATCAAAGAACACCGCCAGATTACTTTCAATACTCCCGATG
>JAQTRN010000206.1 GCA_028711795.1 Dehalococcoidales bacterium
CGGGATGGGAATGAGCCCTACCCGGACCCTGCTCCGGGTAGAGTTCCCATTATCGACCCGCGTTATCATGGCCGGCATACGCATTTCGGTGGTGATCAATATCGGAACGGCGGTCGTCGGCGCGGTCATCGGTGCGGGCGGTCTGGGGGCCCCGATAATAGCCGGGCTGGTCGAGGATAATATCGCCTACGTAATAGAAGGCGCTGTCCCGGCAGCTATCCTGGCTATCCTGGCCGACCAGCTACTGGCTAATATCGAAAGCCTGTTTACCTATCCAGGCATTGAACCACAGGGAAGATAGCCGTCAAGGGAATTTTCACGGCAAAAAACATGATAGAATCAAAATACAAATACTTTTTCGGAGGTGAGATATGCCCCCACATTGCGATACTCTGGATGGTCCGGTAGTCAAAGCGGCTAAAATGGCTCTGGATAAGGAGAATGTCAACCTCATACTTCCCTGGGCTCCAGCCGCAGCCGAGGCTGAACTGGAAAAGGCCTTTCGAAAAACCCTTGCTGCCCGTAAGGGCAGTGAAGAGGCGGCTGAGGTGGCCGATTACTGGTTTTACGAAACAGCGGTGCGTCTCCACCGGGCGGGAGAGGGCGCGCCTTACACCGGTCTAAAACCGGCCGGCCTCGACTGGGGACCCGTTGTCCCTAGAGCGGAAGCAGCCATTGAATCAGGCAAGCCCGGAGAAGCGATTGAATTCCTGTTGCACACGGTCAATGAAGCGCTGGAGGAAAAGTTCCATCACGCCATGTCTAAGAAGGGCTATGATGAGAACAATGTCGCCGCCGCCCGGGAATACGTGCAGGCGGTACTGGGATTCGTCCTGTGGTCACACGGCCTGTACGCGTACGTAACCGGTAGCGGCGGACATGACGAGGGCAGTAAAGGCGGCCACGAGCACTAGGCATAGCAGCAATCTGAGGCTCTAGGATGGCAGAATCAGGCCGGGAAACGCGTGGCCTGGTAGTGGCTTTGACCAGCTACCTGATACTGGTCGTTGTACAGTTTGTCGCTTACTCCATGACCGGGATGCTGGTGCTTCTGGCCCAGGCCCTGGAGATGCTGAGTGATGTTCTGATTTCCGGGTTCCTATTGCTATCCGCATTCTGGTCACGCAAACCACCTGACGAGTTTCACGCCTTTGGCCATGGGCGGGCGCAAAACGTAGCCGCTCTGGTCTCAGCAACAATCCTGATTACCTTTATGAGTGTCGAAACACTCCGTGAATCCATACCCGGGCTATTTCACACACTGGATGCCGCTGAGTCGCCTAACACCACTCTGGCTCTGATAATCATACTGATCGGCATGGCGGTGGTCGCCATTCCACTGGTAGATATCTGGCGGGTCAAATCCAAAGGTGCCTCGATAAAGGCTCAATTGATCGCCCTCTTCAAGGATGAGGCCGCCTACATAGTTGTCCTGATAGGGGTCATCCTGGTGGCTCGAGGATACTACTGGGCAGACGCGGCAGCCTCCACTGTTGTGGGTATCCTGATTGCCTTCAGTGGCATCTACCTGTTCCGGGACAACGTCCACTATTTGGTGGGGAAAACGCCGGGTAATCAGTTCATAGAGAAAGTATCCACTGCTGCCAGGTCTGTCGAAGGGGTTTTGAATATCCATGACCTGAAGGCAGAGTACGTGGGGCCCAATATCATTCATGCCGGCCTGCACATTGAAATAGCTCGTGGAACTCTGGTGGAAGACGCCGACCGCATTGCCCACGACGTCGAGAAGCGCGTTAGTCAAGAGACAGGCTGTCAGCACTGTATCATCCATGTGGACCCGGTCGGTGGCTAAGCCCGAACGGACTATCCTAGATCGCTTACGGCCCGCTCAATTCGCTGCAATGCCTCCCGAAGAGTGGCTCGGGGACAGGCGATGTTCATCCTCTGAAAACCGGCGCCACCGGGACTGAAGAGATAGCCGTCATCCAGGCCGACTTTAGCCCGCTGTCGCATGAATTTCCTAAGCTCCATAGGCCCCATTCCCAGCTCCCGGCAGTCCAGCCAGACCAGATAGGTCCCTTCGGGTTTAATAACCTTAAGTCGGGGGATATTCCGGCTAACATAAGCAATTAAGAATTCCAGGTTCCCCTGCAAATAGTCCAGCAGTTGCTCCAGCCATTCGTCTCCATACCGGTAGGCAGCCTCCAGGGCAACCAGGCCAAAAGTATTAGGTTGGGGCAGAATGCCCGCCCGGGCAGCATTGAAAGCGTTCCGAAGCTTCTGGTTGGGAATAATGATAGAAGAAGCCTGCAGTCCCGGGATGTTGAATGTCTTGCTCGGGGCCATGCAGGTTATAGAAATCTGCTCTATCTCCGGTGAAAGCGAGGCGAATGGTATATGTTTTGAGCCACGAAACAGGAGCTCACAATGGATCTCATCGGAAACAACAATGATGTCCTTCTCCCGGGCGATATCACCCACCTGAGCCAGTTCTTCCTCACGCCAGACCCGCCCCACCGGGTTATGGGGGCTGCACAGGATCATCATGGCCACCCGGGACGGAGAGGGCATCATGGCCTCCCGTGGACGGAATCTATTTCTGAGGTCGGCGAAGTCCATTTCGTAGCGTCCATTAACGAGTCGCAGTTCATTATCGGCTGGCGTACAGCCATTGTCCCGAATAGCCGCCCAGAACGGATAATAAACTGGCCCCTGAGCAATGACGTGATCCCCGGGATGAGTAAAGGCTCTGACGGCCACATGTAGCGCCGGCACCACTCCCGGTGTGAACACCACCCACTCCGGCTGAATTTTCCAGCCATATTTCTGCCACACCCGCTCAACAACCGACTCAATCACTGACGCACCCGGTACCGTATAGCCGTAGATTTCATGCTCCGCCCTCCTTCTGATGGCCTCGGTAATCGGGGCGGCGACCGGGAAATCCATATCCGCCACCCACATCGGCAAAACGTCTTTATCCCCGAATATGGACTCCACCATGTCCCATTTAGCACAGCCAGTTTGGCGGCGGTCGATCACTTTGTCAAAGTCGTATTTCACAGTACGCCTCACTAAGAGTTATTTGGCACGTCACAGTGTTGGGGTATCTCCCTTATACTCCCTCAACGGTATAACTGTCAACCAGTCAGTACTCCCCTGAAATGGTATAATGGTTCTTAGCCAGGTTACAACAGGAGTGTCTATGAATCGGCCAATC
>JAQTRN010000011.1 GCA_028711795.1 Dehalococcoidales bacterium
GTGACATTTTCGCTGGACAACAACAAAGGCTGTGCCGGTTCAGTGTTCTACCTGTAATCGCGGTCGCCTGACTGAGACTGAGAACGATGCATGATGCGTAAAAAGAAAGGTGTTCCGCCTTGTACAAGGCGGACCACCTGGATAAACGTCACACCGGACTTAGTTAATGCCGAGCAGTCCAATCAGGTTGAACCGGACAAACAGCACGGCAAAGAGCGAAGACATTAATGACATCACCGTTATCATGGTATTGATCGACGGTCCGGCGGTATCCTTGAACGGGTCACCCACGGTATCGCCGACCACGGCGGCCTTATGCGCGTCTGACCCCTTACCACCAAAAGCTCCGGTTTCGATCAGCTTCTTAGCGTTGTCCCACAAGCCACCGGCGTTGCCCATGAGGAAAGCCAGGACCAGTCCTGACAGTATGTTGCCGACCAGATACCCGGCCACCGCCTCAACCCCACCAATAAAACCCACCGCTAAAGTCACCACAATAGCTATAACGCTGGGCGGCAACAGTTCCTTTAAGGCCCCTTTAGCCGCGATATCAACACACCGGACATAGTCGGGCTTGACGCCCGGTTTGCCCTCTCGTAACCCGACTATTTCCCGGAACTGCCTCCGTATCTCATCGATCATCCGGGTAGCATTCCTGCCGACGGCGAGCATCACGCTGGCGGAGAATAGAGCCGGCATACCGACACCGATGAGCGATCCGGCCAGGACCCACGGACTCATAAAGTTGAAGGACGTCACGACGCCAGTCTCATCTCTAACTATCTCCTGGAATGCCGCCAGAAGTGCGATAACAGTCAGTCCAGCGGCAGCGATGGCAAAGCCCTTGGTGATGGCTTTAGCGGTATTACCGGCGGCATCCAGCTCGTCGGCCACCTTAATTACCTCCTCACCCAGGTTACCTTGTTCGGCGAGGCTGCGGGAATTGTCAACTATTGGACCGTAAGCGTCACTGGATACTATCAGTCCCACAATGGACAGCATACCGACCGCAGCCATCGCGATACCGAAGACGGCGAAGGACAACGGAGCATAAGGAATGGCAGACGCGTACTGTTGACCCAGCGGCTCTACCAGCTTATAAGCAATGGCAGCCGCGATACCAATACCAATCAGCGGCGGCAGAATACTACGCAGGCCATAGGAAAAACCGGTGATGATGGTAATGGCCGGCCCCGACTTTGACGCCTCGGCCGTTTTTTGAACCGGCGCTTTATCTTCCGAGGTAAAGTAGTCAGACGTGATCCCGATTATCACCCCGGCCACCACACCGACAATAGCGGCGCCCCATATTCTTAAATCATATTTGAGATAAAGCGAGGCCAATAGGGTCAAAACCGCAAAGACCCCGCAGGTAACGTAAGTGCCAGCGTTGAGCGCCCCTCCGGGGCTACCTTTCTTGCCAACCCTGACGGTGAGAGCGCCCAGAATCGAAGCAAGTATACCCAGGCCGGCAAAGACCAGCGGAATCTGAATAAATAACCCTGTGGATTTAGTGATGAAGTCAAGAGCCACGCCGAGAATCATGACCGCCAGGATACTGGCGACATACGAGTCAAACAGGTCGGCGCCCATACCGGCGACATCACCAACGTTGTCGCCGACGTTATCGGCGATTACGGCCGGGTTACGGGGATCATCCTCCGGGATACCCAACTCCACCTTACCAACCAGGTCAGCACTGACATCAGCCGTCTTGGTATAGATACCACCGCCGGCTTTAGCGAAGAGCGCCAGCGAGCTGGCCCCAAAACTGAAGCCGAGCACTGCCGCCGGGTCACGGGTAATCCAGTAGACGATACTTATTCCCAGCAGCCCAACCCCAACCACCGCCAGACCCATCACGGCGCCACCGCGAAAACCGATCAGGAAAGCTCTATTCAGGCCTTCTCTGGCGGCATAGGCTGCCCTGGTATTCGCCTTGGTAGCGACGTTCATACCTAACACTCCGGCTAGAGCGGAACAGGCCGAGCCAAAAATGTAGGCTATGGCCGTGGCCACGTTTTTCAGCGGTTCCGGGGTAGCCCATATTGGCGAAGGTATGAACAGCAACAGCAAGACAGCGACAATAGCCACAAAAACAGCTAGGGTGCGGTACTCTCTGTTCAGAAAGGCCATTGCCCCTTCCCTGATAGCGCCGGCAATCTCCTTCATCCTATCGGTACCGCTATCCTGTTTGTCCACGTAGCGGTAAAAATAGAATGCCATCAGGATGGAGATGACCGCGAAGATTGGCGCGATTAACCATGGTTCAAACATCTCTGTTACTCCTTTGAGCCTCCTATCCTTAAAACTTGCTAATTTTACCACTACCTAATAAAATGTCAACATCACTGGAGCGAGATTCTACACGGTAATTTAGCCTTGCCGCTAATTACCGCCACGCTTAATTCAACTATCTAGTTCCGCAGGGGGTGCCACATGAGTTTCATGGAGAAGTTGCGCTACGCTGCCCAGCAGAATAACAGCCTTGTCTGCGTGGGACTCGACCCAGACCGAGAACGGATCCCGGAGAGTCTGAGCGTCCTGGAGTTCAATAAAGCCATCATTGACGCCACCGCTGACCTGGTCTGTGCCTACAAGCCTAATTTCGCCTTCTACGAAGCCCTGGGCAGCGAAGGGCTAGATGCCCTGAAACAGACAGTAAAGTGTGTACCCCGGAACATCCCGGTAATTGGCGACGCCAAACGGGGCGATATCGGCAATACGGCCAGAGCCTACGCCCGGGCTATCTTTGACTATTTCGAGTGCGACGCCGCCACGGTCAACCCTTACCTGGGATTCGACTCCGTAGAACCCTTCCTCCAATACCAGGACAAAGGGGTCTTCATACTGTGCCGGACATCGAACGCCGGTGCCCTCGATTTCCAGTCGCTTAACTGCCAGACGGCATCCGGCAATCGTTCATTATTTGAGATAGTCGCCCAGAAAGCCAGCGATTGGAATAAACACGGTAACATCGGCCTGGTGGTCGGCGCCACTTATCCCGAAGAGTTAAAACTGGTCCGCCAGAGTCACCCGGAGATGCCCCTCCTGATACCGGGCGTTGGCGCTCAGGGGGGCGACCTGGAACTGACCATCCGTTACGGCGTTGACGCTCAGGGGCAAGGGGCGAGAATCAACTCATCACGGCAAATCATCTACGCCGGCAAGGGCAAGGATTTCGCCCAGGCGGCGCGGAAGGCGGCGGCGGAGCTGCGGGAACAGATCAACCACTTCCGAACAACCACTCCATCACGATAGACTATCACTACCTGGAGTCAGCCATGGACCGGCGCATCATGCATGTCGACCTGGATACTTTCTTTGTCTCCGTAGAACGGGTGCTCGACCCGACGCTGCGGGATAAACCAGTGGTCGTTGGCGGCCGGCCTGACCGCCGCGGAGTGGTCGCCTCTGCCTCCTACGAAGCCAGAGCCTTTGGCCTGCACGCCGGTATGCCCCTGCGCACCGCTTATCGACTTTGCCCCCAGGCTATTTTCGTCGAAGGCAGCTTCGCCAAGTATAGTGACGCCTCCCGAAAGTTCATGGCTATCCTGGCCGATTTTTCACCCTTTCTGGAACCAGGCGGGCTGGATGAAGCCTATATCGAGGCGACCGGCTTCGAATCCCTTTACGGCTCCATCACCGAGATGGCCCGGTCCATCCGGCAACGGGTTAAGACCGAGCTGGGGTTGGCGGCCTCAATCGGCATCGCCAGTGGCAAAGTGGTCGCCAAGGTCGCTTCCAGGTTAGCCAAGCCCGACGGCCTGCTGGAAGTAGCCAATGGGGAAGAAGCCGCCTTCCTGGCACCGCTACCCATCGGCAAATTGCCGGGGATAGGAGAAAAGACAGAGAGGGTTCTGAAAGGCCTGGGGATTACGACTATAGGTAATCTAGCTACAATACCCTTAAGTACCCTGAAAAGCCGCCTGGGTGCGTATGGTGAAATGCTACACCGCTTTGCCAACGGTGTGGACGAGAGACAGGTGGAACCCCCCGGTGAGGCCCGGTCTATCAGCCGGGAGACCACTTTTGCCGAAGATACCCGGGACGCGAAATTCCTCGGGGGAATACTGCGCTATTTGAGCGAAAGGGTCGCCGCCGACCTGCGCCAGCAGGGGAAGCAGGCCAGGTGTGTCGCCATCAAGCTAAGATACGCCGATTTCACCACCATCACCCGCAGTCACACCCTGAAACAGGCGACTGACACCGACCAGATCATTTTTGATACCGGCCTCAGATTATTGGAAAAGGCGCTCGCCCAGGTAAGACAGCCGGTGCGCCTGGTTGGCATCGGGGTGTATAACCTGGTGGAGCCCGCCGGACAATTGAATATGCTGGACGCATCCGCCCAGAGACTGAGACGGCTCAACCGGACCATTGACCGTATCCGTGACAAGTATGGCTTTACCGCCATTCAGACCGGCCGCACACTATTGCTGAAAGACCTCTTTGAGGAAGAAGCCGGGAAATACCGGCTGCACACGCCGAGCCTGTCAAGATAAGAGAAAGACGCGAGCCGGATTATTCGACCACGACGAGTGA
The DNA here is from genome assembly GCA_028711795.1 of Dehalococcoidales bacterium. GTDB lineage: Bacteria > Chloroflexota > Dehalococcoidia > Dehalococcoidales > JAQTRN01 > JAQTRN01. The sequence goes on from JAQTRN010000011.1 coordinate 4,546, forward strand.
GCGCAGTTCCAGCTAGTCTAGCAGCCTCTTTTCCCCGGTGATTTTCTGGATATCGGTGATGTCCTGGGTGACTTCCAGGGTGCCGAGGTACTTACCGGCCTTGTCCCTCACCGGGAAATAGCGGATATAGAGCTTACGGCCGTGCAGGTCAATCCAGAATGCGGCGGCGTCACGTTTGCCTGATTTAAGGTCGCTGAGCACCTGTTCCACCTTGTCCAGGCTCTTCTTAGGATGGCATTGCTGCACCTTCCGGCCGATCACGGCGGGCGTCCGTTTGAATATCCGCTTATCGCCCTTGCTGTAATACCTGACGGCATCGGCAGCATCAATAAAGGACATCTCCAGCGGTAAGGCATCCACGATGGCTTCCAATACCTCGGTCGAAAACACTTCCAGCATTATCATCCTCCTCGATGTTCATTTGTTTGATAATAGCATCAAGTCTGAGTAGAGTCTAGCCGTTAACCCTGAACCAAGAAAGCTACTTGCCTTTGCTCTCTGGAAACGACTATAATAAGCGCTATCTAATAAGGGAGGAATATCAGAATGTCAGCCTACGCCTACTTCCACAAAGAGTTTGTTCCGTTCTCTGAAGCTAAATTAGGGGTCATGACCCATTGTATTCACTACGGTACCGCCGTTTTTGAAGGTATCCGGGGTAACTGGAACCGGGAGCAAAAGCAGATCCATCTCTTCCGGCTGAAGGAGCACTTCCACCGGTTGCACCAGGGCTGTAAGGTATTGAAAATTGACCTGCCGCAAACGATTGACGAGCTTTGCCAGATAACTATCGAACTGGTGGAAAAATGCGGCTTTAAGGAAGACATCTATATCCGTCCGCTGGCTTATAAGAGCACCGAGGCGCTGGGAGTCCGCCTCTACAACCTGGATAGCGACCTGCTGATCTTCGCCATTCCCTGGGGGCCATACCTGGACGTTGACACCGCCAAATGCTGCATCTCATCCTGGCGGCGACCGGATGATAATGTTATCCCGCCGCTGGCGAAATGCACCGGCCTCTATATCAACAACGCCCTGGCCAAGACCGAGGCCATCGAGAATGGCTACGACGAGGCTATCATGCTGACCCCCGATGGTCATGTTTCCGAGGGCAGCGGTGAGAATATTTTCCTGGTGATCGATGACAAGCTGGTGACACCGGCGGGCTATAACAATATCCTGATAGGCATCACTCGCAATACCGTGATCGAACTGGCGAAGCAGGAACTGGGGCTGACGACAGTGGAGAGACCGGTGGACCGCAGCGAGCTTTATATGGCCCAGGAGTGTTTTCTGACCGGCACCGCCGCCCACATAACGCCGGTGGCCGAAGTTGACCACCGCCAGATAGGCAACGGGGAAATCGGCGAGATAACCGGCAAGCTACAGAAAATCTACGCCGAGGTAATCCGCGGCAAGAACCCCAAATACCTTGACTGGTGCACTCCAGTCTACGCCAAATAACATCCAGGGGGTGAGATGGTTATCACGGGGATTACCGGCATAATTATTGGCTATTTGCTGGGCTCTATCCCATCAGCCTATATCGCCACCAGAATAGCCACCAGCAAAGACATCCGTCAACTGGGAGGTGGTAATGTCGGTGGCCTTAACGTCTTCCGTGAAGTGGGGTTCTGGCCGGCGCTTGCGGTAGGCATTGTCGATCTCGGCAAGGGGGCAGCGACAGTCGCTATCGCCCTCTGGCTGCTGGATCTGTCCCCGGTCTGGGTAATGCTATCGGCGCTGGCCGTAGTAATCGGCCATAACTGGATGCTTTTTCTCAGGTTCACCGGCGGCAAGGGCATGGGGGCTGCCCTGGGGTCTCTGCTGGTGCTGCTACCCGCCTACGGGTACCCGCAGGGGTTGCTATTCCTCTTTGGCGCCATCCTCGTGCCTTTTATCATCACCCGGAATGTCGCCCTGTCCATGGGCGTCAGCCTGCTTTCTCTCCCCTTCATCACCGGGTTCGGAATGAAATCAGGAATGGGCACCCTGATGGCGATTGTGCTGGGGCTGATAATCGGGTTGAAGTTCCTGCCGACTGCCAGAGCAGCCTGGGTAAAATCGAAGAATAAGAGCGACTTTATCTTTGACCGGGGACGAAAGGCCGGAGAAAAGAAAGCTGGAGATTGATTATCTATTTAGCGGCATTACGTTAAGAGACTTCAGCAGGCAGGTAACCCGGCAACTTTCCTCCAGCATAGTTGTACAATTGTAGGCTTCCTCCAGCAATTGCCCGATGGCGAAACTGCCGTGACCATGGACCACCACGATACGCTGCTGTTTCAATGCCTGTGCGATTACTTCGGCCAGACCACCCGCTTTCACTTCCATGTTCCAACCAAGCACCGGCACCCGGCCGACCAGCGATAAGCCTTCGGCATCATTAGGCACGATCTCCATTTCCGTAAGAGATAAGGCGACAGTATGCGGCGGATGAGCGTGAATGATAGCCAGCGCCGGCGTGCTATGGTATATCGCCCGGTGGACGACCAGTTCGACCGAGGCGAGGGGAGTCGTCCGGCTGTTTTTGTTGAGTCCGGTCTCAATGAGGTCATGCTCCTGCAGGTCACTCAGTTTAGCGTCACGGCGGGTAATAATGATGTTATCCCCCCGACGGAGGCTCATATTGCCGCTACAGGAACATACCAGCCCGCGACCGAAGAGGTCACGGCCGATAGCCTGGAACTGCGATAAGAACATACCTTCTCCCAATTTTATCTCCGCCAGCCCTTAACTGTAATTATGCCATCTGCCGGATGACCGCGATCACTCTCCCCTGAATTTCAACATCATTCGGGGCCACGTATATCGGTTTCATTGCGCTATTGGCCGGCTGCAAACGGATACGACCAGCTTCGCGGTAGACCTTTTTTAACGTGACTTCTTTCTCCGCTTTAAGCCATATGGCCGCCGTCTCACCGTCATCGACTACATTCACGTACTCCATGAGCACGATATCGCCGTCGTTAATCAGCGCATCTACCATCGACGAACCCTTCACCCGCAAAGCATAAACCTCTTCCCTGCCGCGAGTCAAATCCGCCGCTACCGTCAGCGTATCGGCGGAGGCAGCGACATCCCAGACATCGGGAGCCGGCACCGGTATCGGCGCGCCGGCGGCGATAGTGCCAATGACCGGAATCTGGCGCAGCCGCTCCCTGGGCGACCGTACCAGTAGTTCGAGGCCACGCGAGACCTCACGGTGACGCCGGATGTAACCGTTCCTTTCCAGGACCTTCAGGTTATAGTCCACTACTGACGTGGAGCTAATACCGCAACCGCGCATGATGTCTCTAATGGTAGGCGGGTAACCCTTATCTACCAGAAATTGGCGAATAAAGTCAACGATATTTTGCCGCCGGGATAGCACCGCTTTCATCGGTCACCTGAACAAAACCGCTCTTCTCTCAATATTATACACCCGACACCACACTCCATTTGTCCCATGGGGTAAGGAGTTAAGTCGCCGGGGTGGACTTCTTCGGGGAAGACGAGGCCTGCGCCGTGTTTAGCTTCTTCAGCAAACGTGACTTACGCCGCGAGGCGTTGTTCGGGTGAATAATCCCCTTCCCCTGCGCTTTATCCAGCGCGCTAATGGCCGCCTGGACCGCTTCCGGCGCGAGATCAACTTTACCCGAGAAGATAAGTTTCTCCGCCTTGGTGATGTTAGTCTTACACTGGCTACGAATAGACTTGCTTCTTACTCGTTTTCTTGCATTCTCCCGTACGCGTTTTACCGCTGAACTAGTGTTTGGCAAGGTCTACCTCCTGAATATGATTTATTTAGATCAGAGTGAGGGATCGGTCTTAATGGTTACTTCATCTCCCACACGGGTAACGCTGAGTATGTTCCGTACACCCTCTATCTTAGCCATTATATCAGAGAGCTGGGCCAGTCCGGTGGTCTCCAGAGTCAGCAATATTGTCGTGGTATAGTCATCATGGTTAACGACGCTCATTTCCGAGATGTTGACCTTCTCCCCGGCGACGATAGCGGTGATATCCCGCACCAACCCAACCCTATCCCAGGCTTCAACCTGAACACGCACCGGGTACAACGAGTCCGTCCGGCCCCAGTCCACATCAATTAGCCTCTCTTTTTCGTCTTCCCGGAGGATGTTATAGCAGTCCTGACGGTGGATGGTTACACCGCGGCTGCGAGTGACATAACCGATAATCTTATCACCTGGTACCGGATGGCAGCACTTAGCGATGTGGGTCAGGACATCCCCGGCACCCAGGACCTGAATAGCGGATGACGGCGGCTTCGGTGCCGCCGGCCGGACCGCCACCTTGGGGGGCTCCTGCTGTATCGCCAGCTTCAGCGCCACCTGGTGAGGCGTTACATCGCCGTAACCGATAGCTGCCAGAAAATCATCCAGATCATCGTATTTGAAAAGTCTCGCCAGCTCTTCACGTTCGGTAAGCTTCATACCCAGGCGCTTTAACTCTTTCTCCAGAAGCTCCCGGCCCAGTTCGATATTCTTGGCGCGTTCCTGTTTCTTAAACCACTGCCGTATCCTGGATATGGCCTGTGAAGTCTTAACATAACCCAGGTTCGAATTCAGCCAGTCACGGCTCGGGCCCCTGTCCTTCTTACCGGTCATGATCTCGACGACGTCGCCATTTTTCAGCTCGGAGTTCAGTGGTACCAGCCGACCATTCACCTTAGCCCCGACGCAGCGATGTCCCAATTCAGTGTGGACCCGGTAGGCGAAATCGAGTGGGGTAGAGCCCTTCGGCAGGTCTTTAATCTCCCCTTTGGGGGTAAAAACGAAGACCTGGTCGATAAAGATATCTGTCTTAACCGACTCTAAGAACTCTTCAGCACCGCTGAACTCCCGGTGCCATTCTATCAATTGCCGCAGCCAGGCGATCCGCTCCTCGAAGCGGAGGTCTTTCTCTTCCCCCTCTTTGTAGCGCCAGTGAGCACCCACCCCGTATTCGGCGACATAGTGCATGTCCCGCGTGCGGATCTGAATCTCGAGCGGAGTGGTCCCCATACAGATCACGGTGGTATGCAGCGACTGGTAGCCGTTTGGCTTGGGGTTAGCAATAAAATCATCGAACTCTTCCGACAAGGGATGCCATAAGTTGTGGATGATACCCACCGCAGTATAACAATCTGTCACCGTACCCACCAGTACCCGGAGCGCCAGCAGATCGTGGATATCATCAAAGTGCTTGCCGACAGTGGCGTATTTCTTCATTTTCTGATAGATACTGTAGATATGCTTCGGCCGGCCGGATATCTCTGCCCGGAGGCCGGCCTGGTCAAACTCCACCTTCAGAATCTGGGTAACCTGCGCAATAAAACTCTCGCGCTCGGCACGGCGCGCCGCCACCAGGTTAGCCACACGGCGGTATTCCTCCGGCTCGATATAACGGAAGGCCAGGTCTTCCAGTTGCCACTTTAACTCCCAGATGCCCAGCCGGTGGGCCAGGGGAGCGAAGATCTCCAGTGTCTCCCGGGCAATCCGTTGCTGTTTTTCCGGGGGTAAAGCACTCAGCGTACTCATATTGTGCAGTCTATCGGCCAGCTTGATGAAGACGACGCGCAGGTCTTCCGCCATGGCCACCAGCATCTTCCTCAGATTTTCCGCCTGCAACCCGCTGACGGCCGTCTCCTGAGTCGTTTGCAGAGACAGCTTGCTCAGCTTGGTGTTACCATCAACCAGCCGGGCAACCTCAGCCCCAAACTTGCTCTCGATATCGGCGATGGGAACGCCGCAGTTCTCCGGGACATCATGCAACAATGCGGCGGCCAGGGAGGGTGCGTCAAGGTGGAGGTTAGCCAGAATCAGGGCAACCTGCAGCGGGTGTTCCAGATACGGCTCACCCGACTTACGCGTTTGCCCCTCATGGGCCTTAGCGGCATACTGGTACGCCTCTTCTATCCTGGCTATTTTATCTGCCGGGAGATAGTCAGCCACTTTCTGCCTGAGATCGTCAAAACCCATCGCTACCTCAATAGTAAAGTCCAGTATAGCGTAAGGGCTTACCAGTGTAAAATCAAGCGCCTCCATCCGCCAGGTCCCTAGCTTTACAAGCGGACGCCTTTAGGGTATCCTAGCTTTTAATACTGTTGAGGAGAAGTGCGTTGTACCGGGCACCACGTGGCACATCAGATATCTTACCCCAGGAACAAGCCTACTGGCGTTACATCGAGCAAAAAGCAGTTAGCACCACCCAACTCTATGGCTACGAGCGGATTGACTGCCCGGTCTTCGAGGGCACCCAGCTTTTCGATCGCAGCGTGGGTGAGGACACCGACATCGTTGAGAAAGAGATGTACACCTTCGAGGATAGAGGAGGTAACAGCATTACCCTGAGACCGGAGGGAACGGCGCCGGTATGCCGCGCCTATCTGGAACACGGGATGCACAACTGGCCGCAGCCGGTTAAGCTCTACTATCTGACTTCTATCTTCCGCTACGAAAGGCCACAGGCGGGCCGGTACCGGGAACACCATCAGTTCGGCTGCGAGGCCATCGGTGACAGTGATCCGGCTCTGGATGCCGAAGTCATTGACCTGGCCTGGCAACTCTTATATTCGCTGGGGCTGCACCGCATTACGCTCCAGATCAACAGCATCGGCTGTAAGGACTGCCGGCCGGCGTACCTGGCTATTTTGAAAGAATACTACGCTCACGGTACCCCCGACCTATGCCCCGACTGCCAGGCCCGGGTAGTACGCAACCCGCTCCGCCTGCTCGACTGTAAGAACCCGCAATGTCAGTCGGTCGCCGACGCGGCGCCGAAAAGTGTGGACCATCTCTGCCCCCAATGCCAGGAGCATTTCAGTCGCCTCAAGGAATATCTCGGCCTGCTCAGTCTTCCTTTCCGGATAAACCACCGGCTGGTGCGCGGACTTGATTATTATACCCGGACAGTCTTCGAAATCCAGCCCGAAGCCGAAGGCTCTCAGACAACGATCTTAGGCGGCGGACGCTATGATGACCTGATCGAACAACTGGGGGGCAAACCGACGCCGGCCATCGGCTTCGCCACCGGCCTGGAGCGGATAGTACTTAACCTGAAGAGGGAAGGCGTACCTATCCCACCACTACCCCGGCCACAGGTCTTTATCGTTTACCTGGGTGACGCCGCCAAAGCCAAAGCTATCAAGCAGACCGCCGCCCTGCGCAGAAAGAACATCGGCGCGCTGACCGCTCCGGGTGGCAAAAGCCTGAAAGCCCAGATGAGACAGGCGAACGCGCTGGGGATTCATTATGCCGTCATCATCGGGGAGCAGGAGCTACAGACAGGTACTATGATACTGCGGGACATGACCACCGCCGAACAACAGACTATTCCCGGTGAACAACTGGAGGACTGGCTTACTGCCAGGCGCTGACGGAGGTTAGTACCCATGAAAAAGAATCTGGCCAGGAATGTGTACTTCTGGGCGGCCGTATTTATTATCCTGGTGACTATCTATCTGGCGGTGGCGACCTATTTGCGCTGGTTGGGACTGCACACCTACATCGGGCCGTTTTTCCTTCACCACTGGTTCACCTGGACGGGGACGGGTTTCATCGCTGTTTTCACACCGGTCTACTACATCCTGAAACGCCGTTATCCGAAAACGGTTAAGGTACTATTCAATATCCACGTCTTTGGCAACCTGGTGGCCGTCACTTTAATATCAATGCACTTTGCCCAGCAGTTAGGCCGGCCGCAGCTCCCGGAACTGGGCACTGGCATATTACTGTATCCAATAATGGTGGCGCTGGTAACAACCGGATTCCTGCAGCGGTTCCAGATTGGACACAACCTTAATAAGACCTGGAGATTTGTGCACACCAGCGTTACGGTCTCCTTCTACCTGATCATAATCATCCACGTGCTGCACGGCCTGGAGATAATCTAAGCTGAGACCGAATTGGTTACGGGAGTCGGATGAGGAGTTGCACTATCTCTGATTAGCGTTCCGGCTGGCATCTGGGGCAGAAGTAGGTGCCGCGGTTGCGGACGGGAATTCTCTCGATAGCGGTGCCGCACACCGGACAAACATCACCACCCAGGCGATGCGCCACCTTGAACTCAAAGTGCGCCGTACCCAGTGTGCCGTCCGGGCGGAAATAGTTTTCGACACTGGCGCCTTTATTGCCGATGGCCGCCCACAAAATCCGGCGGATAGCCCGGTAGAGACGCTCAATTTCTTCAAGAGAGAGGCTTTCTCCTAGCCGTAAGGGATTGATTTTAGCCTCAAAGAGGGCTTCATCAGCGTACATGTTGCCGAGGCCGGCCAGGAAGTGCTGGTCCAGCAGGACAGCCTTGATCGGCGCCTTTCGCTTCGCCAGACGCTCGGC
>JAQTRN010000207.1 GCA_028711795.1 Dehalococcoidales bacterium
CGGTCTATCATGGCGGAACGCGTTATTACCCCCACCAGCACCAGGGCATGGCACACCATCCCCCAAACCGGGTGTACAAAAACGGTGACTATTTCCGCTATTGATATTGCCAGCAGGTAGATTATTGCTTCTTTCATAATCCAGGTAAGCCGGACTCTATATCCCCAACTCAGACCGGCTCCGCAACACCTTCATCAGGTGGTCACGGGTAATCAGTCCCACCATCCTATCTTCCTGAACCACCACTAACTGATCGGTTTTGTCCGCATTCATCTGTTGCAGCAGGTTCACTGCGCTCTCAGCCGGATGCACCTTCTTCAGGTTAGCCAAAGGCGTCATCACATCCTTCAGTGGTACCGTTGTCCAGCGCATCCGGGGAATCGGCTTGATATTATGTAATGCTAACACCCCCACCACCCGGTCCCCATCAGTGACATAGAAATAGTCGCGGCCACCGGTAGCGACATGGTCCTGGACCAACTGTTGAACCGTGGTATCCGATGGGACCACGGGATAGTCCATAGTCATCAACTGAGCCGCCGTAAGACCCTGCAGCGCACTCCACCACTGGGACTGGCGATAATTGGCTGAGGCCGTGCTCTTCAAAAACCAGCCAATGAACGCCAGCCACACACCATTGAACCAGTCCAGTCCCAACGGTTGCAGGACAGCGACAATGATGCCGCCCAGAATAAACAGGTAACCCATGCCTTCCCCTACCCGGGTGGCAATACGGGTCGCCCGCTGGTAATTACCCGTAGACCGCCACAGAATGGAACGAAAGACGCGTCCGCCGTCCAGAGGGAAGCCGGGCAGCAAATTGAAAGCGGCCAATGCCAGGTTGATAAACGTCAGTTCCAGAGCGACCGCGGCCACCTGTATAAATGTATCCCGCGTAAAGAACAAGAGCGCATAGAATAGGCCAGCGAGTACCAGACTACTGGCAGGCCCAGCAATCGCCATTTTCAACTCGGCGCCGGCGCTCCTGGCTTCCCGAGTCATCTGGGCGACGCCGCCGAAAATGAAGAGCGTGATACTTCTTATGGGGATATCATTAGCCCGGCCGACAAGGCTATGGGACAACTCATGTATCAGGATAGAAACAAAAAACAACACACTGGTGACTATGCCAACGAGCCAGTAGAGTACTTGATTCCAATCAGGGTAATCAGTCGGGAAGACCAGCCACGCCAGTGAGACGGTAACATAAGCGAATATTACGAACCAGGTATAATGGAGCCGGAACTGTATCCCGAAGATTTCCCCCAGATTAAATGCGCCGTTCATTCAGTATTCACAATTCCATGCGGTTTTGTCACCGTGAGGATGATAATACACACCAGCCACACCACAACCAGATTAAGTAAGCTCCAGCAGCATCTTCCTCAATTCGAAGAGGGCGGCGTTAGTCGTCCACCGCTTCAGGCGAGACCTGTCCCCGGCCGGGTAGACACCACGGATAGTCTTCTTTTCCTGGCCATTATCCAGGCCAATATAGGTCGTGCCTACGGTCTTACTTTCAACCTCATCAGGGCCAACCACTCCGGTAATGCCAATGGCCACATCCGCCCGCAACTGCCGCCTGGCCGCCTCCGCCATAGCCTGAGCGACCTCGGCACTGACAACTCCATAATCCGAGATAAGATTGGTATCAACTCCATAAGCTGTCAGCGCTTCGGCGGAGTTAGCCACCAGCCCTCCCTTAAAATACTTAACGGACTGTAGAGCTTCCGTAATGGTGGCGGTTAGCATCCCCCCAGTGGTACTCTCCATTACAGCCAGGCTGACCCCTTTCCCCACCAACAGACGACCGACTACAGAGTCGAGGGTATCGTCGTCGACCCCCCATATATACTCACCCAATATCTCTCTAGCTTTCACCTCACTCTGCGCCAGCATCACCTCGGCTGCCTTCTGATCCCGGGCCTTTGCCGTGAAGCGCAGATGAATGCCATCACTCTTGGCATAGATACCCAGAGTTGGATTGGACGAAGAGAACAGGGACGACACCATTTCGCCGACAACCGATTCGCCCAGGCCGAAAAGCTTGATTGTCCGTGAAAATATGATGGCGCCGCCGGTCCGCTGCTGTAATCGGGGCAAGGTTTCGGTATGCCACATATTGAGCATTTCCGCCGGTGGCCCGGGCATAGCTATGATGATGTGCCCGTCTTTCTCCACCCACCAGCCGGGAGCTGTGCCACGCGGGTTCGGAATGGCAGTCGCCGAAGGAATGACCGTGGCCTGTTTAACATTGCTGGGTGACATTTTAATGCCACGGCGAGCGAAGCGCTCTTCGATTTTACTCAATAGCGCCGGATCAACCCGCATTTCCTCACCGACCATCTCGGCGATGGCCTCACGGGTCAGGTCGTCTTCGGTCGGACCCAGGCCGCCGGTGATCAGAATAATGTCTGACCGCCCCCAGGCCCGTTTCAAAACCTCAACTATTCTAGCCTGGTTATCACCTACTTGAGACACCCAATAGAGGTCAATACCCAACGGAGGCAACTGGCCAGCCAGGAAGGAGGCATTAGTATCGGTTATTTCACCGAGAAGTATTTCTGTGCCGACAGAGACAATTTCCGCCTTCAAATAGACACCTTTGCCGACTGGACCAACTCCAGCGCCACTTCCGCCGCCCGCCGACCGGATAGGAGCATACCCCCGAAGATAGGTCCCATACGGGGAGCGCCACAGACAGCATTAGCTGCCATGCCGGCGCCGATTAAACCGGGATAGATCTCTCTGGTATTATCCATTATCTTACTTTCGGCCACTTCCGCCCACGTCGACTTCTCCCCCATTATGCCACCATTCTCGGTGCGGAGTCTACACCCAATTTTATGGACCACTATGTAGCAGACCTCACTGGCATGACCGGCAGCGTCTATCACCACTTTGGCCCGCATGGTCATGGGGTCCATATGCGGTTTGGCTAACTCCACGGCACTCCAGTTTAGCACCAACCCGGCTATCCTGTCATTTTCCCGGATCACCACATCCTCGATGCTAATCAGATTGAATATCTTAGCCCCGGGCCTGAACAGCCTTGAAGCAGCTGACCCTTTGGAATATCTTAAACAATACCACCAGAAAACGACCCTCCTGTCTCATGTGCAGCGGACGAGAACAAACGGTGGCTGCCAGTAGACAAAAATGCTA
>JAQTRN010000012.1 GCA_028711795.1 Dehalococcoidales bacterium
AATACCAACGAAGAACACCACGTTAGCGATAAGCAGGCCACTCTGTTGGATAGCTGTAGTCAATAATTCGGCAAAGGAAATGTAAATCATTACTCCGGCGGAAAAGCCGAGTAACACCGAGAGGTACCGGTGTGTATGCCGGTAGAAAAAGAAGGCAGTAACACTACCTATCCCGGTGGATAGTCCGGCCAGAGTAGCCAGCAATAGCCCCAATAATACATTATTCATGACATCGCTAAAACCACACCCATTGTATTATGACGGTGCCAGCCGGACAAGTACCCAATTTTTACCCATTTCGACTGGCATTGGCGTTGACAGCCCATCAGGGCTGTGCTATTCTTGCTATTATTGTAGACTAGATTAGTCAACAATAAGAAAAATATCATGAAGCTATCCACGAAGACAAGATACGGAACCAGAGCTCTCTTGGACCTGGCTATTAATCAGGAGAAGGGACCGGTACAGCTAAAAGATATTGCCCAGAGGCAGAGCATTTCATTGACTTACCTGGAGCATCTGGTTACCCCGCTTATCAACGCAGGTATTGTCAGGAGCGCCAGGGGCCGAAAGGGCGGTATCTGGCTCGCTAAATCCCCTCAAGAAATAAGACTCGATGAGGTTATCTTGCTATTAGAAGGGTCAAATGCTCCCGTAGAGTGCGTTGATAGGCCGGATATCTGTCCTCGTTCCGGTTCCTGTGTCACCCGTGACATCTGGACCGAAATGAAGAAAGCCCTGGATGACGTCCTGGCGGCGACCACTCTGCAGGACTTAATGGACCGCCAAAATGCGGGAACTCAAGCGGTAGCGCGCTCATAAGAGCTCAGTTGCCCGAGGAGAGACTAATATGGCCAGAATAGATGGTAAAGTACCCAGATTGAAGTATAAAGGGATCGAGATACCCCAATTGACCCGAGGCATCGCCCGGGACTCTACGGAACTGATTGGAAATACCCCTCTGGTCAGGCTGAACCACATGACTTATGGCTTCAAGGCCGAGGTAGCGGCCAAACTGGAGTCTTTCAACCCTATCGGCAGCGTCAAAGACCGGATTGGTGTTGCCATGATTCTGGACGCCGAAGAGAAGTGTAAGATCAATAAGAATACGGTCATCGTCGAACCCACCAGCGGTAACACGGGCATCGGTCTCGCCTTCGTTTGCGCTGCCAGGGGCTACCGGCTGATCCTCACCATGCCCGAAACGATGTCGCTGGAAAGGAGGCAGTTACTCTCCTTCTTTGGCGCCAAGCTGGTGTTGACGCCGGGAGCCGAAGGCATGACGGGGGCTGTCCGCAAGGCAGAACAAATGGTGGCCGAAAATGATAACTACTTTATGCCCCAGCAATTTAACAACCCGGCTAATCCGGAGATACACCGTCTCACTACCGCCGAGGAAATCTGGCGTGACACTGATGGGCGGGTAGACGTGGTCATTGCCGGTGTGGGTACCGGTGGAACGATTACCGGTATCGCCGAAGCGATCAAATCACGCAAATCTGGGTTCCGAGCGGTGGCCGTAGAGCCGGCCGATTCCGCAATCCTCTCCGGCGGGAAACCAGGGCCACACCGTATCCAGGGCATCGGGGCTGGCTTTATTCCTGGTGTCTTGAGGTTGGACCTGGTTGATGAAATAATTAAGGTCAATAATGAAGAGGCACTAGCAACCGCCCGAAGACTGGCCAGAGAGGAAGGTATCCTGGCCGGAATATCCTCCGGTGCCGCTACCTGGGCAGCGCTGGAAATAGCCAGCAGGCCAGAGAGCGAGGGGAAGCTGATAGTAGTGATCCTGCCCGATACCGGGGAACGTTACCTTTCTACGGGACTCTTCCAGACATAAACTGGGAACTAAAGAAAATGAAGAGAATATACCTGGATTACGCCGCTACAACGCCGACACACCCCGAGGTAGTTAAAGCCATGCTACCGTACTTTACCGAATCCTTTGGCAACCCCTCGAGTATTCACGCCTGCGGCCGGGAAGCCCAGACGGCTATCGAGCAGGCCAGGACTAAAGTCGCTGACCTGATCAACGCCCGACATGATGAGATTGTCTTTACCGGCGGCGGCTCTGAAGCCGATAACTTCGCTCTGGAGGGTGTGGCCTTTGCCAACGAGAGTAAAGGAAACCACATCATCACCAGCGCAATTGAACACCACGCCGTTATCGAGACATGCCGGTTCCTGGAGAAAAGGGGATTCAATATTACCTATTTGCCGGTAGACGGTTACGGCCGGGTCGACCCCGATGATGTCCAGGGAGCGATTACCAATCAAACTATCCTCGTTTCCGTGATGCACGCTAACAACGAAATCGGGACCATCGAGCCAATAAGAGAAATCAGCCGGATAACTAAAGAAGCCGGGGTTTTGTTTCACACCGATGCCGTACAGACAGCGGGACATCTCCCCATAAACGTAACCGAACTGGGCGTGGACCTACTCTCCATGTCCGCCCATAAGCTCTACGGTCCCAAAGGGGTTGGCGCTCTATATATTCGGAAAGGGATTAGACTAATACCCCTTATCCACGGCGGCGAACAGGAGCGGGGCCGGCGGGCGAGTACCGAGAATGTCACCGGGATCGTCGGATTCGGCCGGGCCGCCGGGATAGCCCGGGAGGAGATGGCCGGAGAAGCCCAGCGGCTGACTGCTCTCCGTGATAAACTGATCCACGGCCTGCAGGAACAAATTGGAAGTCTCCACCTGAACGGGCATCCGGTTAACCGCCTGCCCAATAATGTCAATGTCAGTTTTGCGTTTATCGAAGGGGAGTCCATCTGCCTCACCCTTGACCAGGAAAACATCTGCAGCTCCACCGGTTCGGCCTGCAGTTCCGCCAGTCAAGAGCCCTCCCATGTCCTCCTGGCTATAGGCCTGTCGCCGGAACTGGCACGCGGCTCATTGAGACTGACCCTGGGAAAATGGACCACCGAAGAAGAGATAAGTCACGTCCTGAAGGGACTGCCGCGCATTATAACTAAGTTAAGGGCCATTTCGCCTCTCTCCACCAGAGAGGAGTGACGCTATGAATCAAGACCGCGCCAAGAACAAAAAGAACAAGGTAATTGGGATTACCAAAACCGATGGACCCCATAGTCGACCCGTTCTGGAAGGCATTCTACGATGCCCTGAGAAAATATAGTCCGCCAGAAGGTAAATGAGAGGGAAGAATTTATGGCCAGCATAATCGCCGTTTGTCACAGTTCCAAGAAGGGCACCCGAAAGACTATCATGCCGGAAGGTACCCTTAAAGAAGGTTATGGCCTGATCGGTGATGCTCATGCCGATAGCAATACCCACCGCCAGGTAAGCCTGCTAGCCATTGAGAGCATTAATAAAATGCGGGAACTGGGTTTCGATGTCGGGCCAGGAGATTTTGCCGAGAATCTCACCTGTGAATCAATAGACGTGGCCTCGTTGCCCATCGGCAGCCAGGTATGCATTGGTGATAAAATAGTGCTGGAAATCACCCAGATCGGGAAAGATTGCCATACCCGGTGTGCCATCTACCACCAGTTGGGGCAGTGCATCATGCCCACCGAAGGTGTCTTTGCCAGAGTAATCAAGGGGGGCCAGGTCAAACCGGGAGACACCATCAGGCTGCTAAAGGAAAGCTAAACATGGCCAATACTGAAATAATAGAAAAAATTACTGACCTTAGGGCGAAGCGACAGGCAGTCATCCTGGCCCACAACTACCAGATAGGAAAGGTCCAGGACATCGCTGACTTTGTCGGTGATTCCCTGGAACTAAGCCAGAACGCCGCCAAAACGGAGGCCAAGGTTATTGTTTTCTGTGGTGTCCATTTTATGGCGGAGACAGCCTATATCCTCTCTCCTAACAAGACAGTCTTACTGCCCGATATCAATGCGGGCTGCCCTATGGCTAACATGATTACCGCCGAGAGTCTCAGAGTCAAGAAGAAAGAGCTGCCGGGAGCGGCCGTCGTCTGTTATGTCAACTCCTCCGCCGAGGTCAAGGCCGAATCTGATATCTGCTGCACCTCGGCCAATGCGGTCAAAGTGGTCGAGAGCGTACCCAACGACGAGATACTATTTGTCCCCGACCAGTATCTGGGGCATTACGTGGCAACCCAAACAAAAAAGAAACTGCATCTCTGGCCCGGTTACTGCCCTACTCATGTTAAGATACAGCCGGAAGATATCCTGAAACTAAAGAGACAATACCCGGAGGCTAAGGCGATTGTCCATCCGGAATGCCGTCCCGAGGTGATTGCCGTAGCTGATGAAGTCCTGAGCACCGGCGGTATGATGCGTTTCGCCCGGCAAACCGAGGCTAAAGAGATTATCATTGGCACCGAAATCGGGATAATACACCGGCTCAGTAAAGAGAATCCCGATAAGAAGTTCTACCCCGCCTCACCAAAGGCTACCTGTCCCAATATGAAGCGAATAACGTTAGAAAAAGTGCTGTGGTCCCTGCAGGATATGTCCCCGGAGATTAAAGTCCCGGAGGAGGTCCGCCTCAAGGCAAAAATAGCCGTGGACCGCATGCTGGCAGTTGGCCGGAGCTCATAAGAGAGGGACGCATGAAAGTCAGGGTGGAGAGAGATGTCTGTATCGGCGTCGGTAATTGCGTCGTCATCGCGCCAACTGTTTTCCAGTTCGATCGCGACAATAAAGCCGAAGTCCTCAACTCTACTTCAGTCGACGAGGCGACTCTCTGGGAAGCAGCCGAGAGTTGTCCGGTGAAGGCCATTATCCTCGAGGACGAGGCTGGTCAGCAGGTGTATCCCTGAGCAGAATGACTGACCAACGTCTAACCAGTCCACAGCTAATCTCACCATCAGACTACCCGCTTAGAGAACGAGTCCCTAGCCCGTTTTCTCATTGTTGATTGTCGAAAACTGTGTTAGATTAAAAGTATGGAGGTGAGGATATGATAAAGGTGTACCTGGATAATGCCTCCACCACGCCCATTCTACCTGCGGTCAAAGAGGCTATGTTACCCTATCTGGGCGAAGACTTCGGCAACCCTTCCTGTATTCATAGCTGGGGAGATGTTGCCCGGGAAGCTGTGGAAACTGCCCGGGAACAGGTCGCCCAACTTATCGGCGGGAACATCGAAGAAATAGTCTTCACCAGTAGCGGCACTGAGAGCAACAACTTCGCCATCAAAGGGTTGGCACTGGCCCAGCAGAATAAGGGAAAGCATGTGGTCGTCTCGGCTATCGAGCACTTTTCGGTACTGCATTCCGCCAAGACCCTGGAAAAATGGGGGTTCGAATTGACCCTGGTCCCGGTGGATAAATACGGCGTGGTTGACCCGGATGATGTCCGGAAAAGCCTGCGTAAGGATACGGTGCTGGTATCGATCATGCACGCTAATAACGAAGTGGGGACACTGGAGCCCATCAGGGAAATCGCCAGAATCACCAGGGAACACGGGGTGGTCTTGCATACGGACGCGGTGGCGACTGCGGGCACGGTCCCCGTTGATATCAAGGACCTGGGCGTCGATGCCCTGAGCCTGGCCGGAAACCAGTTCTACGGTCCCAAAGGCGCCGGCGCTCTCTGGGTGAAAAGAGGCGTCCGCATCATGCCCTTGCTGGACGGTGGTGTGCAGGAAGGTGGCCGGCGTGCCGGCACCGAAAACGTTCCGGCGATCGTCGGCCTGGGCAAGGCCGCCGAACTGGCCAAAGCTGACATGACCAGGCGGACAGAGCACATTGCCCGTCTTCGTGACCGGCTGCTAAAGGAGTTGCCGGCCAGGATTGAGCATGTGGTAGTTACCGGGCACCCGCAGGACCGTATACCCGGCAACGCCAGCTTCTGTATCGAGTTTATCGAGGGTGAATCGATGCTGATGCTATTGAACAGCCAGGGGGTAGCGGTCACCAGCGGTTCGGCCTGTACCTCCCGAGCATTATTGGCCTCCCATGTTCTCATTGCCATGGGGCTATCTCACGAGATAGCCCAGGGTTCCCTGCTCTTTAGCTTCGGTATAGACAACACCTCAGCCGACGTAGAGCATGTTCTGGAAGTAATGCCACCCATCGTCGAGCGGCTACGGCAAATGTCACCACTCTATTCCAAGTTCATTAAAGCCAGCAAAGGAGGCAAATGATATGCCAGCCTATAGCGCCAAGGTAATGGACCACTTTATGAATCCCCGTAATGTCGGGGAGATTGAGAACCCGGATGGTGTGGGCGAGGTCGGCAATCCCGTATGCGGCGATATGATGACCTTCTACATCAAGGTACAGGACAACCGCCTGGAAGACGTCAAGTTCAAGACATTCGGCTGCGGGGCCGCCATCGCCGTCTCCAGCATGGTCAGTGAAATGGCCAAAGGGAAGACGCTGGATGAAGCCGCCAGGATAACGCCCAAACTGGTAGCGGAAGAGCTGGAGGGGCTGCCCAAGCAAAAGTTCCATTGTTCGAACCTGGGAGCTCAAGCCCTGAACAAAGCTATCGAGGACTACCGCAGTAAACAGAAAAAAGTAGCGGGAGGGAAGGAAAATGAAAGGCAAAAGACGCGAAGAAGGTAGAGAGGAACTCTGGTGTCCCTACTGTGATGAAGGGATAATGGAATCACAACTCCCTTATTGCCAACCATGCCGGGTAACGACCTTCTATTGCCCGGAATGCCAGCAACTAGTACCCCGCCAGAAAGAGGTCTGCCCTAATTGCGGCGCCGAAATTCGACCGCCAGTCAGCAAGGAGACATAATGACGGCAACGGAGAAAGAAAAACTGACCATCGTCATGTTCAGTGGTGACCTGGACCGGGCTCTGGCCGGATTCATCATCGCTACTACCGCCGCCAGTATGGGAATGGAGGTCACTATTTTCTTTACCTTCTGGGGACTGAATATCATCAAGAAGAACGAGGGCAGCATTAAAAGCCCGGGGCTTAAGCAGAAGATGTTTAACCTCCTCAACCGGGGCGGCTCCAGACGACTGACCATATCGAAGTTCAATATGCTGGGACTGGGTACCCGGATGATGAAAGGACTGATGAAGGAATTGCACGTGCCATCGCTTGACGAATTCATTACCATGTCCCACGAAATGGGAGTCAAACTGGTCGCCTGCACGACCACCTGCGGCATCATGGGAGTGCCGGATGACTCTTTCCGCAGCGAGGTGAAGAGCCTGGCCGGAGCCGCCTATTTCCTGGGTGAAGCCCGGGAGTCCAAAGCCACTCTCTTTATCTGATATCACCCACTTCAGTCAAAAGGAGGCTAAGATGAAAGCGGACCAGACTCTGGACTGCGTCGGTCTGTATTGCCCCATGCCGATCGTGAAGACCGCCGAAAAAATCAAGAAGCTAAAAGAGGGTGAAGTCCTGGAAGTAATCGCCGACGATAAGGGGATAACCAAAGATATGCCCGCCTGGTGCGCCGCCACGGGGCACGAATACCTCGGGTCTGAACAGGCCGGCAAAGAAATCCGGGTGTACATCAAGAAGACACATTAAAAGCCTCGCCGACAATTAGCCGGTCAGGATTCCCTTGCCAGGTTATACCTGATGATATGTCTATTTCTTTTCTTTAGGCAGATACTTCTCGGGGTCTTTATCGAAAGCCCTCTTGCAACCCACCGCACAGAAATAGTACTTCTTCCCCTTGTACTCTGAGGTCGCGATTGCCTGGTTTTCCTTGACTTCCATCTTGCAGACCGGATCCATAGCCATGATTACACCTCCTGATCAACTGCCAATTTTGGCCGGCCGAAATCTTCTTAAGCGTAACGAATTGAGCACTACCGTAAGCGAACTGGCCGCCATGGCCACCGCCGCCAGAATCGGATTCAGGAACCCGTAGTCCCCCAGAATAAAACGGGCCCCGGCCGGAACGCCACTCTTCCCAAAGAAAAGAAATAGCACACCGGCGGCCACCGGTATGAGCACTGTATTATAGGCGAAAGCCCAGAAAAGGTTCTGCCGGATTGTCCTGATAGTACGGCGACTCAGCGATATCGCCGTCACAATGCCACTCAGATCACCGCTGATGAGAACAATATCTCCGGTCTCCACGGCGATATCTGTGCCGGTTCCGATAGCGATACCCACATCCGCCTGGGCCAGGGCCGGCGCATCATTGATGCCGTCCCCGACCATAGCCACCACCTTACCTTCCGCCTGTAACTTCTTGACTTCCTGTGCCTTATAGTCAGGTAAGACCTCCGCCAGGATACGGTCGATACCGATCTCATGCGCTATCGCCTCGGCGGTACGCCGGTTATCACCGGTAATCATCACCGGTTCGATACCCATTCTCTTCAGTTCCTTAACGACCTCTTTAGCACCGGGCTTGACGGTATCGGCCAGAGCGATAATACCCATTACCTGGCTATCCGCACCCAGGAACATCACTGTCTTGCCCTCTTCCCAGAGTCGATTGGCCTGCTTCTCCAATCCATTCAAAGACAGCCCCCGGTCTTTCATCAGCCTCAGATTACCCAGCAGGACTTCCCGTTCTTTTATCGATACTGCCACCCCGTATCCCGGAATAGCGTTGAAGTCCCGGGCCGGAGACAACTCCAGTTTCTTTTCGGAAGCCGCTTTGAGAATAGCCTCACCCAGGGGGTGTTCCGAGCCATACTCCGCCGAGGCGGCTAACTGGAGGACTTCTTCTTGAGACAACGGTGGTACCGCCACAATATCAGTCACCTTCGGCTCTCCACGGGTCAGGGTTCCGGTCTTATCCAGCAATACCGTAGTCACCTGGTGCGCCCGCTCCAGCGATTCAGCACTGCGGATAAGGACGCCGTTCTCCGCTCCCTTACCGGTGCCAACCATAATCGCCGTTGGGGTTGCTAGGCCGAGGGCACAGGGACAAGCGATAATGAGTACGGCGACGAAATTGAGGAAGGCAAAAGTGAGCGACGGCGACGGACCAAGGAAATACCAGACAACAAAAGTGACAGTAGCGATACCAATCACTATCGGGACAAAGTAGCTGGCGATGATATCGGCTAAACGCTGAATAGGCGCCTTACTTCCCTGGGCTTCTTCAACCAGGCGGATAATCTGGGCCAGAGTGGTATCTTTACCCACCTTGGTCGCCTTAAACTTAAAGCTACCAGTCTTATTGATAGTAGCGCCAACCACCTCATCACCGGTCTTCTTCTCCACCGGAATGCTCTCGCCGGTAATCATGGACTCATCGATACTGGAGTACCCCTCAGCTACCACCCCATCCACGGGGACCCGCTCTCCCGGCCGCACGAGAATCAGGTCACCTACCTGGACATCATCAACCGGGACAGCCACTTCCTGGCCATCACGGATAACGAGAGCCGTCCTAGGTTGTATCCCAATGAGCTTCTTGATAGCATCGGAAGTCTGCCCCCTGGCCCTGGCTTCCAGGAACCGTCCCAGGAGGATCAGGGCGATAATCATGGCTGATGTATCAAAATACAGTTCCACCATGATACCGGCGCCAGCGAACAGTGCGGGGAAAAGAAGCGCCACCACACTGTATAAGTAAGCGGCCGAAGTGCCCACCGCGATCAGGGTATTCATGTCAGCTGTCCGGTGCTTCAAGGCCCCCCATGCCCCACGGTAGAACCGCCAGCCCGCCCAGAACTGCACCGGGGTCGCCAGCGCCCAGAGCAAATAAGGCTTCCCCACGAAAGATGGAGCCAACATCAGCACCATGATAGCGCCCGCCAGTACGGCGGCCACGATAAAGCGGTCCCTCAGGATTTTTGTCTCCCGCCGCGCCGCGATACCAACATCCTCCAGGGTCTGCGCTTCAGGACCGAGCTCGTAACCGGCTTCAGCCACCGCTCGTTTCAGATCAGCAAAGCCCACTCCGGCCACATACTCCACGGTGGCTTTCTCCGACGCCAGATTGACATTGGCCAATACCACCCCCGGCACACCGGCCAGAGCCTGCTCAACACGGGCAACACAGGAAGCACAGGTCATGCCACTTATCGGAAAAATGGATTTCCTGGTGGCGGTGCCGTAGCCCAGATCGGAGATGGTTTTCTTGATGGTCGCCAGTCCCGTCTGAGACGGGTCATATTCGATGTAAGCCTTCTCCGAAGCGAGGTTGACGAAAGCCTTCTCGACGCCGGGAGTGTCCTGCAATCCTTTTTCGATAGTGACAGCGCAACTGGTACAGGTCATACCGGTAACCTGGATTTCCGTCTTCTGCAACTTCCTGGAGTCTACTTTCTCAGTCATTTGTCTATCCTCTCGGGTCATTCCACCTGGTCAGATTTCTCTTCCGGACGGCTCATCTGGCAGACCAGTCCACCGGGACAACTCTCACACCGCTCACATTCGACCTGGAGAGTGGTATGTGTTATGTTAAACTGTCTGGCCAAGCGCTGCCTTACAACTTCCATAATCTCAGCACTATGGCTCACCATCTGGTCAGCGATAATCAAATGCGCGCTAAAGGCATAAATACCGGAGGTGATTGTCCAGATATGTATATCGTGTAAATCCCCGATACCCGGAATACTCCTGATCGCCTCTATCACACTGTCCACCTTAATATGCTCCGGCACGGCTTCAGAAGTATATTGGCCGACTGTCGCACAAGCCACACTGCCCCCCATAAAATGATGCCCCCGATAACGATCGCCATAATCGGATCGACGATATCCCAGCCAGTAAACATAATAATCACGCCGGCGGCCACCACTCCTACCGAAGAGATAGTATCTCCCAGAATATGCCAGAAAGCCCCCTTGATATTCAGGTTCTCTTTCTACACTTTTCTCAGTAGCAGGACACCGGCGATGTTAGCCACCAGGCCAATAGACGCCACCACCAGCATCAATGGGGTGCGCACCGGCACCGGAGACGCCAACCGCTGGACGGCCTCGTAGAAAACGTAAACCGAGACCAATGCCAGGATAGCGCCGTTGGCCAGAGCCGCCATGATTTCGGCACGGTGGTAGCCATAGGTCCGGTTTGTGGTAGCCGGCCTCCGCGCCAGCCTGATGGCAAACAAGCTCAAACCCAGTGCTAGGGCATCGACCAGCATATGCCCGGCATCACCAACCAGAGCCAGACTGTCGCTCAGAAAGCCGCCGATTACTTCCGCTACCATGACCGTCAGAACGATGGCCAGCGTAACCCACAGCCGGCGACTACCTTCTGAGGTTATATTATGAGCTTCAGCGTGCTGAGCGTTCATGTTCTGATTCTACCAGAATCATCCTTTACAGTATTATCCACCCCAAAGCCCAGGGGATCTATATAGTCCATGTTATCCCACTTATCAGTAGCTATCAAGTAGCATGATGAACTGAAGACGGAGATTGGAAGGTAAAGAAAGCCGTGGTGATAGACCAGGCACTGGATACTATATGGCAAATGGTAAACATTTCAGGATGGACTCAAATAAAACTGACGAAGGGTCGGCCACTTTAACTATATGTCGGGCACAGCCTCGGAATAAAAGTCCCAGCTGCATATTCCAAATCTACAACATTTGCGCTATAATACTCGGTCAGCATGAATATCGGCCGTAGATAAGATAGCTGGTAGGAGGATAAAAAGGAACAGCAATGAACAAATCTATCCCCGTCATCGGATTCGTAATCCTGAGTATCCTGGTCCTGGCTGCTTTCGGGATGATGACTTACCAAGCGTGGTTGTCGACTCCTGTAAGCGGCATTATTCTGACATTGGTCTTACTGGGTCTTGTGTTTGAGGTAGTACGAGAGGGTAGAGACCTGCCCAAGGTGAAAATAAGCGGCTTCTTTACTCGGAAGAACCTCTTGAATGCCCTCGCCGTTGTCATCGGTGCGTTAATCTCATACACGCTTAGCATACAGTTAAAGCTCGGTCCCGTAGTTGCCGCTGGTCTGGTGGAAATCGTCGTAGCGATTGTTCTCCCCGACTACGCTGTGCCGGTTGCCTGCGGGGCGTTTGCTGGCATGGCCTCGCAAGGATTTATGCCTCATTATGGAATTATGGCCGTAACTGGCATCATAGCCGGTATCATCTTCATGTTAGCCACCGGTGTCTTCGACGGTTTCGGTGGTAAGCTGGGGGCTATGGGTGCTGCCGGTTGTTTTATTACCGGCATATGCTTTGGATCCGAGCTTGGCAGTGGCAAAATACCCGGGTGGGATGTGGGCTGGCTTATCCTCGTGTATGCTGTCATTGCCGCGGTAGCCGCTTACTGTATCAATGTTTATCTCAAACGGGGAGCGGTAATGGCTTCGGGTATAGTGGGCGTGGTGGGCGCGCTGGTGCTGCCGGCCATACACCCGGAAATCGGTTCCACACTAGCGATCGTATTCATTTGTGCCTCATTCGCCGGGATGTCCAGTGCCAAGCGTTTCTCTAGCGTTTGGCCTATGATTATCGCAGGACTGGTAGTCGGTATAGCGTTCATGTACGCCATGCCGATTCTCGGCGGTTTAGGTGGTAAGCTGGGAACAATAGCGTTTGGCTCAGTGATGGCTACCAGGGGATACCTGGATTTGTTCGCCAGCTCGAAGAAGTCTGAAAAGCTACCGGCTTAGTTTGTCGGTAGCTGTAGCTCATCCGGCATAGCCATAATTCAGCAGCTATCTTCGACATAGCGATATGTTGACATAGTTACTATTGGATCCGGGAA
>JAQTRN010000208.1 GCA_028711795.1 Dehalococcoidales bacterium
ACTGTAATTTCCCGGAGAGTTGCCGTACTCTGGCACTACTTGGAGCCGATATCCTGGCCCTGCCCACTAACTGGCCCGCCGGCCGGGACAAGATATCCCGCTACCTGATCAACACTCGCGCCTATGAGAACCGGGTGCATTTTGTGGCTACGGACCGCGCCGGCGAGGAGCGCGGCGTCAAGTTCCAGGGCCTGAGCAAAATCGTCAATGCCCTGGGGGACACACTGGCCGAGGGCAGTACCGATAGCGAAGAGATACTTTACGGCGAAGTCAACCTGGCTGACGCCCGGCGCAAGCACATCATCATCAAGCCCGGCGAATTTGAGGTCGACTACATGAACGACCGCCGGCCAGAAATGTACGGCCAGATTACCCGACCGAAAAGTACCACCCGCCATTGACTGACGGGCTAGAACTCGTCTTTCAAAGCCCGGCCGGCGCAGTAGATACTGCCGGCGCCACAGATGTACTGGGCGACTCTCAGGGCCTCGGCGATCTCCTGCTTGGTGGCGCCCGCGGCCATAGCCTGCCGGGTCAGGGACGTTACCCCGTTGACCGACTCGTGGGCCGCATCGAGAGCCATAGCGATCAGCAGCTTGAATTTCCGGGGCAAGGCCCCATCGCTTAGAGCCATATCGGCATTACCCTCTACCAGCTTGAGCAGTTCCGGATCGAGCTTTTCGAAGACCTTTAACGGACTTTCCGCCATTTACTTACCTCCAATTGGCGCTTACACTATTTTCCGACAAACTATCAGGGTAAAGCAAGAGTTTTCTGTCCCCATTTGAAAAGGTCTCCGCTCGGTGACATGATATCGCAGGAATTGTATAATCAAGCGAAAAGAGGTGTTAGAGAGAATGGATATAATCGATGCCATCCACCAGCGGAAGAGCATTCGCGCTTTTGAATCTAAGCCCGTTCCCCGGGAAATCCTGAAGGATATCATGGAGCTAGCTCTACGGGCCCCATCCTGGGCAAATACCCAACCCTGGGAATTCAGCATAGTGAGCGGTAAGAAACTGGGAGAAATAAAGCAAGCCTACCTGGCGAGAGCTGATGAGCCCCCGGCACTTGATCTGCCGCCACCTCAAGAATTTCCCGGGCAGTTCGGCACCAGACGCCGCGCCATAGGCAAAACAGTTTTTGAACTGAAGGGGATAGGGAGAGAAGACCAGGAGAAAAGAAAATGGTGGGAATTGCAGGGCTTACAGCTATTTGGGGCCCCGGCCGCTATTTATATCTATATCGACCGCCCGTTCTATTTCCAGGGTGACACGGTCAACGTTTGGCCGATATTCGATTGCGGCCTCATTGCCGAGAATATTATGCTGCTCGCTACCCGGCACGGGCTGGGAACTATTCCACAAAGACAGGCCGTCAACTGTCCCCAGGTACTAAGAAAAATACTGGAGATACCAGATTCAAAGCTCATAGTCCTGGGAATAGCTATCGGCTACCCCGACTGGGGCGACCCGGTAAACCGGTTCCGCTCAGAGAGAGAAGCCCTGGATAAGGTGGTCAGGTGGCACGGCTTTGAATAGAGAACCGATTAGCTGAAAGAGGAACCCTATCCGCTTTGTTGCCCGGGGGCAGGGCCGCGCCGTTCCTTAGAGGGAAGCACCACGGTCGCCAAGCCCGGGGTAGTCACTTCTCCCCGGCCATTCTCAATCCAGATATCGCAGTCCACGCAATGGGCGCCGGTTTCCAGGTATTTTTTGGTTACCCGGCCCCGGCACCGCCAGGTCTCACCCGGCTGGGGGTCAAAGAAGTCTCTCATCCGGCGGGGGTAATCCATGGCCCGGAACTGGCAGGACAACATCTTCAGGAAACCCTCCTCGCCCATCCAGTCCATCACCATTTGGACCAGCCAGGCCCGCTTCAGTGGCCCGTGGACTATTACTTGCCCCACCCCTTCCGTAGCGGCGAAGGTTTCGTCATAGTGCAGCGGATTGAAGTCCCCTATAGCACCGGCCCACTTGACCAGCATTTGCGTGGTCGCTACCTTAGCTAAAGCGGGTAGTTCACTACCAATCAGGACATCTTCCCAGTACAACTGCTTCCCAGGCATTTCACTCTCCCGATGAGTTATCGGCGAATCAAGGTCTCCTGCGCCTTAGCTACCAGACGGCCAGCCTGGTCGATATAGGTTGTCTCGATCACCACAAATACCATGTTACCCGCCTTGCCTTCACGCTCATAAATATCTTTGACTACCGGCGTAGCTGATATCACGTCACCGGCGCGAATCGGATGGTAGAAATCATGCCTGACGGCGCCATAAAGCCCCCGACTGTACCCTGATTTGGCGATGATGTCCGTAACTTCCAGTCTCAAGGGCGGAAAGAAAGGGCCGGGCGCAATCCACTTATCCGGCCAGCCGAAGAAGCCAGGAGGAGCCAGGATAGCACCAAATTTAGACCTTCTGGCATACCCCTCATCACGAAACAGTGGGTTTGGGTCGCCTATGGCATCAGCGTACCGCCGGATAGCCCCTTTTTCCACTTCCAGGACCACCGTATCACCCACCCTGCCTATGAGCTGAGTCACTTCTTCGGGCAACATAGCATTCCCTCCGGCGAGGTTCAGTACAAGTGTCCAAGACGGCTATTCTGACTAGACCAGGATACGCGCCATAGCAAGCTC
This sequence comes from Dehalococcoidales bacterium, assembly GCA_028711795.1. Lineage (GTDB taxonomy): Bacteria > Chloroflexota > Dehalococcoidia > Dehalococcoidales > JAQTRN01 > JAQTRN01. The sequence continues at coordinate 2,644 of JAQTRN010000208.1, forward strand.
GCAGAAGGGGCCCGTAAAGGAAATCAGGAGCAGACGGCGCAGGGTGGTATTTCCGTCTCAGTAACTGGCAAGCCCTCAACCAACCAGCCCACGAAACCACCCTCCAGATTCCACACATTAGTGAAACCGTTCTCAGCCAGAATACGGGCGCCTTTTTCACTATCTGGGCCACCGATACTCCAGTATACCAGTATCTTATCGGACTGATTAAGTTCGTTCAAGAACGAATCCAGGACCGACAGTTGAATGAGCCTGGCACCGGGGATGTGGCAATCATAGTACTCCCTGACGGTACGCAAGTCTATCACCACGACGTCCTGACTGTTTATCAGTTCAGACGCTTCCTGTGGTGTTATGTTTTGGTAAAGGGTATTGGTCTGTGGGGTTGACTCCGCGCCATCGGTTAACTGCCCGGAGCACGAGGCCAATAACAAGGGCACCACCAGTAATGC
>JAQTRN010000209.1 GCA_028711795.1 Dehalococcoidales bacterium
AGTTTTACCTGCTGGACCTGCTCCTTCGGGTACTGCCTCACCTCCCGTCGCTTCAGCCGTGTCCGGTTAGGCCGGATGAAGCCCTTCTTCTCCATGTAGTGCAGCTCGTCTACCGAGGCTCCAGTCACTCTGGAGAACTGTGTGATGCGGATATTGCCGGGTAATATTTCATGAACCATTACATGAAATTTACCACGTAACACCAGGTCTGTCAAGTCGCCACGGCTTTGACCGATGACGCGCAGTGTGGGGTCCTATGAGTGGGAGTCCTGGGGGTATAGCCGGAAGCCAAGGGCGGAGTCTTCGAAGCCGAGCGCCCGGTAGAACCGGTGGGCTGTCTGGCGTCTTTTGTGGCTTAAAAGCTGCACTTTGTAACAACCGGCCTCGCGGGAGCGGGCCAGAGTGTAATCCACCAGAAGGCGGCCGATCCCTTGCCCACGATATTTACTATCGACGACGAGGTTCTCCAGAATTGCCCAGGGACGGCAGTCATGGGACAGATTGGGTATTATCTGTAGTAGCACCGTACCCAGGACCAGGCCGTCTTCTTCGGCCACCAGGAGCTGGTGGCGCGGCATATTGACGACCTCTTCAAAGACCCGTTTTATGCTGTCGGGCGAGACGTTTTGTTTTGTCTCCGTAAGCTCTTCATAAAGCTCTAAGATGCGCGGGATATCCTCCCGGGTCGCCAGTCGAATGATAGCCATCACTTTGCCGCTCCTCGTACCAGAAACATCAGAGCTAAATTTTAGGTCTTTGGGGGCGAAACGTCAAAGCATTTCAAAGTTATACGCGGTGGCCCGGTAGCGTGTTGATTTCCGTTGAGTTTGTTTAGTGTCGCCGGTATCGACACGAAAGTGCGGCCAGACGACTTAAGCGATTCTTGAGACGCGATGAACGCCAGCGACTTTAAAGTAGCGCACTGAAAGTCCGAACCTGGTCCGATGTTCCTGCAGTGGTAAGCGCACTTGGGATGATGCTATAATAGTTTTAGTGGAGCGTGGGTAAAATGAGGTTTCGTGTAGTAATAGAATACGATCCGACGACAAAGAGCTACGCTGCCTATTTTCCAGAGCTACCCGGATGCTGCACTGCCGGCGATACCGAAGCGGAAGCCCTGGAAAATGCCAAAGAGGCTATCACTCTCTATCTTGAACCATCTTCGTTGAAATTATCGCCGAACGATAAGGTTTTTGAGATAGAAGTTCCCACCTGATGGCTCAAAGATTTCCCCGATTGGCGGCCAGCGAAGTTATCCGAACCTTACAGCACCACGGTTTCATTCTGGTATCACAGCGTGGCAGCCACCAGAAATGGCGTAATAACGTCACTAGCAAACAGGTAATTGTGCCCTATCATAAAGGCAGGCTCCTGCCACTCGGTACACTGAGAGGTATTATCGAAGGCAGCGGTGTCCCAGAAAAGGAGCTTTAGTTAAAAGATTTCGGTGCCCTTCCATATTCTGATCTTCAGTGCTTACACGGCGGTAGAAATAGCGGCTTTCATTTAATTCCCTTTATGCCCCCAAAAACTTTCGAATAATGGGTTCTACCTTATCAATAATCGTCACGAGTGCAGCCACGGTTGCTATATTCGTTCTTATTCCAGTCAAGATAGCCTTAATAAGTCCAGTCTGCCGTGCCTCTGGCTTTGCACTAATCTGAGCGGCAATAAATTTTAATTGCTGGCTGATTTCCTCTTTAGACTCTCTTGAAATATCGCTACTATTGATGACAGCCTGAGTCAATTCCGATATGGCTTTAGCTATCTCATCTTGGCCTTGGCTATTCAATAACTCGACGGTAAATTCAACGTCCTGGAGGTTAGAAATAGTTCCAGTATTAAGCATCCCAATAGTACCATGATTTATCTTAATGGTATTGAAAGTAGGTGCTTCTTGAAGGAATGTAGGCTGAGGTAAATTGTATTGCGTTAACGGGATGAGTCCCCCGCTACTGGCCCAAAGTCTTTGGTTAATATAATTTAAGTTGGAAGCCGCCATCACAAGTTGCAGGTAACCAGCTTTAATGAAAGTGAAATAATGGTCAATGCATAAAGGGATCTGAGCATCTGTTACTTTTCCAATAGCTGCCCTTTCACATTGGCTACACTGTTCCATTTGTATACTTTGTCCCCCTTCTACTTGGGCTATTCCGAAACGTGTTTTCTATTCACCTGTTATCCCAGTCAAAGTGAGCGGTAGATTTCCCGACGGTGGCCAATACGCGCCACTGTCACGATTTTCTGATTATCGTCAATACTGTAGACCACCCAATAGTCTCCCTGTCTGACCCGCCATAAGCCCGCACTCTTGATTTTCTCCACCCCTTTGGGCTGCGGTGAGCCAGCCAAGCTAATTACCGTCTCCAGGACTGCCTCAAAATCTCCTTTGGGTAGTCTATCCAGCGCACGTTGCGCCGGCCGCTTTAGTTCTATCCGGTACATTACTGGTTTTGGCTACCCTTGTTTTTTCGCGATTTCAGGTAGTCTTCGAGTGACTTGGTGCCTTCGATATCGGCCAGGGCGGCCAGACCCTCGGCGGCGTCAATTTCGTCCTCGAGCTTGGCAATGATCGCTTCAACCAGCCAGTCTTTCATTGTCTTACCTTTCAAAGCGGCGAAAGCCTTGACGCGATTACGCAGCTCCGGTTCCAGGTCCAGGAAATACCTTGATCTCTTCATTGTATCTGGCATTCAATTCTCTCCATTGGCTATATACATCATAAATGTACCCTATATAGCCTGCGGCGTCAATATCCGGCATTACCGTCACCTTCCCCGGCACTGATATAATAGCCATGTGAAGACAAGTAGAGAATCGTGCTCTGGAATAATATCCCTGTTGCACCACGGCGCTAAATCCCTGCTATTAGTGGCGGTCATCTTCGCATTATTGAGCACCAGTGCCTGCCTGTACCGTTCCGGACCGATCCGGGGAAGAAAACCGGTGCCGCCACCGGTTACTACCGCGCCGGTGCCCGTTTATACCTACCGACTGGTCAATGCTTATCCCCATGACCCGCAGGCTTTTACCCAGGGACTGGCCTTCGATAACGGCATTCTGTACGAGGGAACGGGACTGTATGGTAGTTCC
>JAQTRN010000210.1 GCA_028711795.1 Dehalococcoidales bacterium
CGCAGACCAAAGCACTGCAACTTCCGGGCGGTCATGCGGGCGATATGACCGCAGCCGACCAGTCCTGCCGTCTCCCCGGCAATCGGTCCCATCGGCGCCAGGATCGGCTGCACCTCGCGGGCGCGTCCCTGTTTGACCAGGCTGTTCTGTCTGACCAGCTTCCGGGCGCAGGCGAGTAGCAGGGTAACGGCGTGGTTGGAGACTTCCTCGAAGCAGTAGTCTGGGACATTGACCACTATAATGTTATTCTCTGTGGCGGCCTCGACGTCGATGTTGTCGTAACCAATGCCATAGCGGACCACTACCTGGCATCGGGGCAACGCCGCCAGCACCTTGCGTGTTATCGGAGCGTAGGCGGTGATGATGGCGTCAGCGTCCCGGGCTGCCCTGATGATATCGTCTTCATTAGTAATTTCGATGTCCACCAGTTCGGCACCGATTTTGGCCAGCTCTTCCTTCTCTTCGGCCAGGGATGTACGGAAGCTCGCCCGGTCCACTTTAACTACTCTGGGCCGTTTTTGTGTCATCTTACCCCTCCTGCCGGTATCGGTGGTTTTACTTTGAGCCGCGGGCTTTATCGAGGGCTATCCTGGCGCCCTGCACCAGAAAAGCATCGGCGCTGTCCACGGTATTGAGCCGAAAGCCCTTGCTTACTGCCCATTGGATGTTTTCCTGCACGGCGAACATGCCGGCGGGTTTACCCCATTTTTTGCCCGCTTTGACGACTTTATCGAAGACCTCGGTATATTTGGGCTCATTCCATCTGGGCGCTCCGAATCCCATGCTGAGAGCCAGGTCAAATGGTCCGATGTAACAGGCGTCCACCCCTTTCACCGAAAAGATGTCATCAATATTGGCTACAGACTTGGCCGTTTCTATCTGGACGATTACCATGATTTCATCGTTGGCGGTCTGCATATAAGCCGGGTCGAAAAGCGAAGCCCGCCTCGGTCCGCAACCCCGGAGCCCTTCCGGTGGGTATTTGCAGGCGCGTACCGCGTATTCCGCCTCTTCTCTGGTGTTGACCCAGGGAACGAGGACGCCATGAGCGCCGATATCCAGGACACGTTTGATAATTACCATATCATTCCACTGCGGCCTGACGATGGGAGTACAATTGCTGCCGTTCATCGGCTGCATCAGTTGCTGCATTGTCTCGAAACTCATGGGTGAGTGCTCACCGTCGAGCAGCAGCCAGTCGAATCCGATCCGGGAAAGCACTTCGGTCACATCTGAGTGACCCAACCCCACGAAAGTCCCAATGACCGTCTCGCCCCTGTTCAGTTTCTCTTTGAGCAGATTCTTCATTGTCAGACCTCCTTTTAAAACCCTTATTAGCCCCATTATATAATGCGAATCAGCAGAGATAAATAAGATGAATAGTACATGAGGTAAATAAATACATTGAACTATCTGGTGGAAGCGCTGGCCTGCATTTGTAGAAGTCACAAAATGCTGGAAAGTCAAGCCACATCTTGGCTTAATGTTATATCAACTGAATCATCATGGCCGAGGCCTTTCTCCCCTCCGTTACGAGATAACTCCACCCCGCCGAACCTGCCTACAGAAGTGTTCAGTCAATACAGAGGCCTGGTCATCCCAAACCATGAGTTATCCAGACCTTCGTCAGATCTGTTTACTTGTCTACCGCCTGCCTAGTTTCCGGAAGAGTATGACCAGACCGGCTATGACCGCAACTACGATCAGAATGCTGATCCAACCCCAAAATGATGGGGTGAGTACCGTCACCCGGATAACCATCGGGTCCGGGGTGTAGTCCGCATTCTCCGCTCTCAGGGTAATAGTGTAATCACCGGCTATTGTATTCTCTGCCGGCGGCCGGACAGTAACCTCCATTGCCTGCGTCGCACCTGAATCAAGAGCCGCGACTCGGTCAGGAGTGAAGATCACATCCCAACCCGTCTGCGCGCTCGAGGAAAAGGTGATGTTTTCTATTCGTGCTGTCCCGTCATTAACTACCACTAGCTCCAGGGTATTGTTACCGCCGGCCGTGGCTTCCATGTTAAGGTTCCCGGTTTTGGTAGTTATAGTGAAACCGTAGATATCCGTCACTTCTGCTGTCAATTCGATGGTCTTCTTTACTTCACCGGATATCGCCTCAAAGGTAGCCACGTATTGACCGGGTTGTGGTTTACTCCATGGGACCGGGGCGAATGTGATATCAAAACTCTCTGCATAGTCCGGCTGATAAGCCGGCATGTTAATGGCGCCTATCTCCGCATCGGGATAAGACCGTCTGACTGTAGCCGTCCACTGCAACGGAACCGTGGTAATCAAGTCGAAAGTCCTGGCCTCAGTACCGTTCCAGGTTAAGCTGACGGTGAATTTAAAACTATCACCCGACTTACCACGCAAAACCGGGAATTGAGTTGTGAGATTCACCGTGCCGGTAGCCGACTGCGCTTCCGCAGTATGATCACCCGCAACACTAAAGGCTACTACGATTAGTAGAAAGCAAAGGAAAAAGCGAATCAGTTTCAGTTTAGTCAAACAACACCCCTTTCGCCCGTTGTTCGCGCGGGCCAAGAACTCAATTTTAATGTGGGCAACACTAGCGGGTTGCCCACCGGACACCCTCTTTGTGCAAACGCTTTCAGTAGTCTTGCCCAACAGGGCCACACTCCTGTGTGGCCACTAGTAGCCCAATTCATAGCGTAACAGTAATAGGCTCACTTCGTCATAATGTCCGACTGATGTTCTATTATACCCTAATAGCGACATAGTCTGCAGCAAATTTGTGCTCTAAACTGTATGCGACTGCCACCTCAATTCAATTCGTGTATATGAGTTAAACCATTCCGTAGTCTTCAGTGTGGCCGGTCATAAGGCAATGTTGATAGGCCTTTGTCTTTATGTCTTAATTTTTCTCCAGGGGGTGATAAACGTGCCAGTTCTTGAAATTATGCCTTGTGTTTTGTTGAGAGAAACAGTTGTGCAATTCATGAATTTGTGGCCCTATTTTCGTAATGCTACAATAACGAGCATCGGGGGCCCCTAATACATGTAGGGTAGCCAGGGGACAAGATACTTAAGACTACAGGAGGTAGACCATGAATAGCATCCGGGT
>JAQTRN010000211.1 GCA_028711795.1 Dehalococcoidales bacterium
TATCAAGTCTGCAAGTTCGCCAATGTTTTGAAGAAACTGGGAGTCAAGAAGGGAGATACGGTCTCCGTCTACCTGCCCATGATCCCGGAACTGGCGATCACCATGCTGGCCTGCGCCCGGATCGGAGCAATTCATAGCGTGGTCTTTGGTGGATTCAGCGCTGAGGCGCTGCGCGATAGGATTCTCGATTGCGGCTCTAAAGTCGTTGTTACGGCTGATGGCTACTATCGGAGTGGCCGGGTGGTTCGCGGCAAGGATAGCGCCGATACGGCCGTGGCCGCCTGCCCTAAAGTCAAGGATGTAGTAGTGGTCAAGCGGCTTGGCATCGACACCAATATGGCGGCCGGTAGGGACCACTGGTGGCACGAATTGATGGCCGAGGAGGGGATTGCCGCTGAGTGTAAACCGGAGGTAATGGATGCTGACTCGCCACTCTTCATTCTCTATACCAGCGGCAGCACCGGTAAACCCAAGGGCGTCCTGCATACTCAGGGTGGTTATCTCCTGCACGCTTACCAGAGCGTTAAATGGATTTTTGATGTGAGGGATGAGGATACCTACTGGTGTACGGCCGATATCGGCTGGATAACCGGTCATACCTATATCCTCTATGGCCCGCTGGCTTTAGGCGCTACCAGCGTGATGTTTGAAGGAGTCCCCAATTATCCTAACCCCGATAGGTTCTGGCAAATCGTGGAAAAATTCAAGGTCAACGTATTCTACACCGCGCCGACAGCCCTACGGTCTCTGATGAGAGAGGGTGAGGAATGGCCGGGTCGGCGTGACCTGTCCAGTCTCCGGCTCCTGGGAACAGTCGGTGAGCCGATTAACCCCGAGGCTTGGATGTGGTATCACCGCGTTATCGGACATGAGAAATGTCCCATCGTGGATACGTGGTGGCAGACAGAGACCGGCGGCATACTGATTACGCCGCTGCCGGGGGCGATACCCACCAAGCCGGGCTCAGCGACCCTCCCGTTCCCCGGAGTGGAGCCAATCATTGTCCGGGAAGACGGCTCCGAAGTTGGTGTTAATGAGGGTGGTTATCTCTGCATTAAGAAACCCTGGCCGGGAATGATGCGTACCGTGTTTGGTGACCCGGAACGGTTCAAAGAAGTCTACTTCACCCGGTTCCCGGGGATGTATTGCACCGGTGACGGCGCGCGGCGGGACGAGGATGGCTACTACTGGCTGATGGGCCGCATCGATGATGTTATCAAAGTCTCCGGGCACCGCCTTGGTACCGCGGAGATAGAGAGCGCCTTGGTCTCGCATAACAAGGTGGCCGAAGCGGCGGTGGTCCCCATGCCTCATGAGATTAAGGGTGAGGGTATCTACGCTTACGTCACCTTGAAAGCCGGTGTCCAACTCAGCCCTGGACTGGAGAAAGAACTAAAGGACCATGTGCGGAAGACGATTGGCCCAATTGCTACCCCGGATAAAATCCAGTTCACCGATGCGCTGCCGAAGACACGAAGCGGCAAGATTATGCGCCGTATCCTGGTAAAGATCGCCGCCGGTGACGTCCGTGATCTGGGTGATACCAGCACTCTGGCTGACCCGTCGGTAGTCAACCTGCTGGTGGAGAAAAGAGTCTAGGGTAAAGAATCGGTAGATGCCGGAAAATGCTGAATAAGCCCTGGCTATTGACCACTGCTCGGAGCGAACCGGGGATGACCGGTGCGCTGGTGGGAGCCGAGAAGTAAGACTGTTTTGTAAGCGGCTGGATATCATCCAGCCGCTTACTCTTATACCTTCAGCGTGAGCTACTTGGATAACCGATAATGAAGTCAGGAGGTAGAACTAATGGCAAAAAGCGGCAAGGCTGCCGGGCCATCCCGGAAAGCAACGGGACAAAACCCGGTGAATACCAGAGTCTTTGGCATGGCAGCCGAAAACGGAAGATGGATTTTCGTAATTCTGGGACTGGTAGTGAACCTGTGCCTGGGCGCCGTCTATAGCTGGAGTGTTTTCCGTAAGCCGATCGAAAAGCTCTTCAGTGTGGGCGCTATGGAAAGCTCTCTGCCTTTCATGCTTTTCCTCGCTTTCTTCGCTGTCCTGATGCCTTTTGGTGGCCGCCTGTTGCAGAGGTTCGGGCCGAAGACCATCGGGATTGTTGGTGGGATTCTGGTCGCCCTGGGCTGGATGCTATCTTATTTTGCTTCGAGTATAACGGTATTATGCATCACCTACGGACTGATCGCCGGATCAGGGGTCGGTCTGGTATATGGTGGGCCTATCGCCGTGTCAACCAGGTGGTTCCCGGATAAGAGAGGGCTGGCTGTCGGGTTAACGGTTGGTGGCTTTGGCCTATCGGCCCTGATAATGGCGCCGCTGGGTAATTCCCTGATCGGCTCTTATGGTGTCCTGGCCACGTTTGGCATTCTGGGTATTGCCTTCCTGGTATTGACCGTCCTGCTATCCATTCCCCTGCGGTTCCCTCCGGCCGATTGGAAACCGGCGGGTTGGACGCCGCCCAAGGCAGCGGCGGCTGCCGTCAACCTCAGCCCCTCGGGCATGGTCAAGAAATCGGCTTTCTATGGTCTGTGGGTCTGCTTTCTCATTGGCACTATTAGCGGACTGATGGCTATCGGTATTGCCAGCCCGGTGGGTACCGAGATCATCAAACTGAGTTCGACAACGGCCGCGGTACTGGTATCAGTATTTGCTATCTTCAACGGTGGCGGACGGCCGATTTTCGGCTGGCTGACCGACCGGATTACTCCCCGCTATGCCGCGGTGCTCTCCTTTGTCCTGGTTGGTCTGGCTTCGGCCGGAATGCTGGTCGCCGGGGAAGGCAGCACCGTTCTCTATGTCATCTGTTTCGCTGCTTTCTGGATGTCTCTGGGTGGCTGGCTGGCGATTGCGCCCACTTCGACAGCGACCTTCTTCGGGAGCAAAGACTATACCAGCAACTACGGGATTGTGTTTACCGCCTACGGCGTGGGTGCTATCATCGGCAGTCTGATGTCCGGCCAGTTGCGGGATATATTCGGCAGCTACACCTATGCTTTCTATCCGACGGCGGGACTGGCTGTTATCGGCCTGGTACTGGCCCTGATCCTCTTGAAACCGG
>JAQTRN010000212.1 GCA_028711795.1 Dehalococcoidales bacterium
AAAGGGTGAGTGAGGTCGTAACCGGAATGGCGGTAGCCGATATTAGTATTGTCCCGATAGGCACCAAGACCACTTCCATCAGTAAATTCGTCGCCCGCGCCTTCAAGGTCCTGCAGGCGGAGAAAAACATAAAATACGAGTTGACTTCAATGGGGACCACTATCGAAGGCGATGTGACCGAAATCCTGAGGATAGCGCAGAAAATGCATGAGGCCGCCTTTGATGGCGAGGTAGCGAGAATACTGACCACCATTAAGATAGACGACCGGCGGGACAAGCCACTGACCATAAAAGGCAAGGTAGAATCGTTGCTGAAACAGGTAGGGCGCTAATACCCTGCCGTTAACAGGCATGTGTCAGCCAGAAATACAACCTCCAGTGGATGCCCCAAATAGACTTTTGGAGCCGTTCGAATAGGTAACGAAGAGACGACAACCGAAGCGCGCGGCTTCACCGCCGAAGAAGCCGCGGGATACGACCATTGGTACCAGAGGCCGGAGGGCAAATACGCGGATGCCCTGGAGAAAGAGTTGTTCCGGCGCGTGGCGCAACCGCACCCGGGGCAGACCCTGCTGGAAATTGGCTGCGGCACCGGCCATAACCTGGAGTTCTTCCGGGAACTGGGGCTGTCCGTAGCCGGCATCGATGCCTCGGAACCGATGTGTCAGATTGCCGCCGGCAAGCTGGGGCCAGAATGTCGGATTCTACGCGGAGACGCGGGTAAGCTCTCGTTCCCCGATGAGTCTTTCGATATTGTCGTCCTGATCACCGTGCTGGAGTTCTGCTCCGATCCGGCGGCAGTGGTGAGAGAGGCCGGCCGCCTGGCCCGGGATAAGATATACATCGGTTTCCTCAACCGGGCATCTTTGCTGGGAACAATCCGCCGGATTGAGGGCAAGTTCCGCCCGACTATCTACCGCCAGTCCCGTTTTTATACTCTTCCCGAAATACGAGACCTGATAGAGAGAGAGATTGGCCCGGTGACAGTCGACTGGGACAGTATCCTCTTTTTCCCGTTAGGGTGGCACCGCTACTGCCGCCATGTGGACCGCCGGCTGTCTTTCCGCCACACCCCCGGCGGCGGCTTCGTCGGTGTCTGCGCTACCAAGTCTCACTGAACGTCAATCCACAGCTGTAGCTGGCGATAGATGCCGCTTGTCCCCTGACGGTACAGCCGGAACTCCACCTTCTGGCCCTCCCCAACCTTATCCGGGGTGAAACCCAGTGTCTCCTCCCATCGGCCATCGTGGTCCAGCACTACCGGTCCCGTTTCGCTGTCCGGTACGCCGTCTATGACTACCTCCACCTGATAGCTGACGGTCTCCTGCTCCTGATTGACAATACCCACCACCACTTTTCCCGCCTCTCCCACCACCAGTCTCTGGGGATAATCAATCGCCCGTCCGTCGAGTCCCAGAATATAGAACTCGGTGAACCGCTCGCCTACCTTGGGCGCCACCGCGACATAACCGAGAGTGCCCAGTGTCCCGACGATGACCACCGCCAGGACAGAAGTCACTACCTTGTCCCAGGTCCCTCCACCCCAGCCCGGCACCCGCAACCGCAGTTCAATACCAAACCGCTCTGTCTCGGGGAGCCGTTGCCGCCGCCACCAGGCGACCACCGAGGCAACAACGGTCAATAAAGCAATAGAATACAGGGCTGATTCCAGTTTTATTCCCCACGGAGTGTAGTTAATAGCCAGACCGATAAGCGGTACCACCGCCACACTCACGCCAAAACTGAGGGCCAGCCTCTCCGCAGTCCCGATACTCCCTTTCCTGGTGAACAGCGCGGCTACGAGCGCGTAGCCGGGGAGGAAGAAAAGGAAGGGCAGTCCCAGTATTACTCGCAGCACACTGGTGGGGAAAAGAGCGATCACCCCGATCAGCACCACCACCAGCAGGTTCAGGAGAATCAGCTCATTACGGACCTTGATAGTCACCAGGCAGCACCTCTATATCCCGGAGCAGTCTTTACCAGGGCGATACCATTCCAGAGAACCATTAAGATGACGCCAGGTGTGAGGAATCATTGAGTAGATTGATAACCACGCCACGCGGCGATGTCTCCATGATAGTCAGTGAAGCATTATCAATACGAATCTGCCGCCAGTGCCCCGTGTCTATACCCAGCAGGGCACACACCAGCAACCGCAAAGGCCCATTATGTGATACGATCAGGGTTGTCGGCGCCGGATTTTGCTCCAGCCTCTCGAGGAACTTCCTCGTCCGCTCCACGAATTCGCCGAAGCTCTCCCCACCCGGGAAATTCAGCCCGGGACTGAAGCTGGACACTGATTCAGCCAGTTCCGGATAGAGGTGGCGGATTTCCTCAAATGTTAATCCCTCAACCTGGCCGTAGTTAATCTCCCTTAGTTCCGCACAGGTCTTAATATCGACGCCACGTCCGGAAGACACAATCTCAGCAGTCAGTACCGCCCGTCTCAGGTCGCTGGAATAGACGGCATCGATCTTCTCGTTGGCCAAACGGTCGCGCAGTCTTTCCGCCTGCTGGTACCCGGTGGGGCTCATTTCGATATCGCTGTGGCCGGAGAATTTGCGAGCACTATTGGAATCGGTGAGACCGTGTCTCACCAGCAGTAACCGTGACAAGACGCCTCCTCAGCTAACGCCAATCCTGGTAGGTTAACCTAACCGAATAGTATAGGCCATCACCCCACAATTTGACAACCAAAATCGGTCTAACAGCCAGTGACTCTGATATGCCACCCAATGTATAAGAGGGGGCTTTCGCCCCCTCTTTCATCTCCATCCCTTGAGGGTAGAAATAGTGACTTCAGTCCATACTACTTGAATACTTCCGGGTGAAGAACCATGGCTATTGCTTCCAGTCCCTGAATGATTCGCGGCCCGGGACGGCTGATCAGGTCGCCGTTCAAGAAATAGACCTTTCCCTGCTGCACCGCGGCCATCTGTCCCCAGGAGGGGTGTTGCGCCAGTGTCTCTTTCGAGATAGTTGGCTGGCCGCCGGCCATAGTCTGCACAATAATCACCGCGGGGTTCGAACTCACCACCTGCTCGATGCTGAACT
>JAQTRN010000013.1 GCA_028711795.1 Dehalococcoidales bacterium
TTGGCTTGCTGTCCACTCAAAGGAGTGACCGCGACCGCGATCCATTTCCAGAAAGATGTCCATCCAGATGAGGCGATGGAAATCGAAATGACCTGCCAAACTCAAGGGTTGGATACCGGGGCTTTCGTGGCGGTTCGCTGGGAGAAGACACATCCAGCAGAGTAATTTAGAACAGTCTCTCGAACCTCATAGCGTTTGATATGATTTAGATCAAGGAGTCTCAATTGCCATAGTGCTAGTAACAAAAGAACAAAGGAGAGAAAATGAGCACAATAAAAAACTCAATGCCGAGTAAAAATTTGGAGCTCTATGATAAGTTACTACAGTCAAGCCTAAATCCGAATATTGAACGCAAGGGAAAAACACTTCCGTACACCTCATTAAACGGTCACATGTTTTCATTCCTGTCAAAAGAGGGTTTAGTGGGGCTGAGGCTCTCAGAAAGTGACAGAGAGCAGTTTATTAAAGAATTTGATTCTAGACTCATGGAACAACATGGAATTGTAATGAAGGAATACGTTGAGGTTCCTCACGCGTTGCTGGTTGATGCAAAGATGCTAAAAAAGTACCTGCTTAAGAGTTACGAATATGTGGCAGGCCTAGCACCAAAATCTACAAAAAGGTCATGAACTGAATTCAGGTGGATTACTTATCTTCAATAGCAGCGAATAGAGTGCAATGCTCCCTTTGCGAATCACAGTTTGGACGAGTGATTCTGGAACTGTTCCAAATGGTGGAGTTAAGGAACAGTTCCCATCCTCGAAGTACTGCAGGTCTCAGTAGTCTGTAGGGCAGTGGCTGATGAAATCAGAACGTAACCCGTCGTACGCTTGTTGACAGTGGTGACAGTGAGATTGATAATGGTTATTGAAGGGAGGTAATTTATGCATGAACCTTTGAAGCAGCCACTGAGCCTATCGCAATATCTCGGAGCAATGAGCCAGGCCGGTTTCCAGGCGGGCATTTCCTGGAAGGTGGTAGAAGCTAAATGGCCAGGCATTGAAAAAGCCTTCAAAGGCTTTGACCCGACTACAGTGGCCAGATTCAGCGGCGAGGATATTGACCGGCTGATGCAAAACCCGGAGGTCATCCGTAACCGCGCCAAACTGGAAGGAATCGTTTTGAATGCCCGCCGTCTGCTCGAACTGGAAAAGACCCACGGCACGTTTAAGAATTATTTAAAGTCGCTCGGTAGTTTTGAGAACCAGTTAAAAGTCTTGCACAAAGAATTCAAGTTTCTGGGCGAGAGCGGCGCTTACTATTTTCTGTGGCGGGTTGGTGAGAAAGTACCTGACTGGGAAGAATGGGAAAACCGTCATGCCTCCGGAGCCAGGAATACATAACCGAACATTGAGACAAAAAGAACTGGTGGAGCCGGGGGGATTCGAACCCCCTACCTTTTGACTGCCAGTCAAACGTTCTCCCAAGTGAACTACGGCCCCGCGGTTTGACAGTGTAATTTATCACAAAATGTCACTGATGGCAACCCTGAAATCGCCGGCCGCTCACCCACATTTGCCCGACAGTTGACTCCTCAGAGTCGCGTAGCCCTGTAGCGTCTCGCTGACTATCTGTCCCCCCGATTTTCCCCGGCAATCAACCGTGATATCGGCGTACCGGGAATAGAGCGGCTTTCGTTCGTCGTATATTTGCCGGAGGGACTTGCTTTTTAAGCCAACGATGCCCCGCGTAGTGGCGTTGGTCAATCGTTTCTCGATATTTTCGATAGAGTCGTCCAGATAGACCAGGACAGCGTGCCGGCGAAGGTACTCCATAAGGTCAGGCCGGTAGACAATACTGCCACCGGGAGCCACTACCCGGCGCGCGAGGTCGACTTCATACAGCCTTTGCTCTTCAATCCGGGGTAAAGCCGCTTCGCCCTTCCGGTCGATAATTTCCTGCACAGTATGGCCGTTTTTCGTCCGTATGTATTCGTCCAGGTCCGTGAAGGCGAAACCCAGGGCGTCAGCCAGTAACCGGCCAATGGTTGACTTGCCCACGCCAGCCATGCCGATCAAGACAATGCTATCACTCTTCCGGCAGGACTTCATCTGTCCATACTCTAACACCGGGGACAGGTGATATTCAACGCTCGCCAGTGCCGAACTGGATAAGCGCACTCTTTCCAAGTCGGCGGGGCTACACTATAATCATATTAAGAGTATAACAGACGAGGAGGAGGCCATGCCAGTTAGAAAAGGGAGTGCCGAATGGCGCGGAGACCTGAAAAACGGTAAGGGGGTTATCAGCACTGAGACAGGTGTGCTCAAAGATGTGGCTTATAATTTTGTATCACGCTTTGAGGAAGGAAAGCAGACCAATCCCGAAGAACTGCTCGGCGCTGCCCACGCGGCCTGCTACTCGATGGCACTGGCGAACTCCTTAGCCACGGCTGGTTTTACCGTTAATTCGATCAAGACCGAAGATGATGTCACCGTCGAAAGGACCGCCGCCGGCTGGACGATAACCAAAATTGAGGTACACACCCTGGGAGACGTTCCGGGAATAGACGACCTCACCTTCCAGCAACACGCCGACAAGACCAAGACCGGTTGCCCGGTCTCACGGGCACTGACCGGAGCGGCCATGGTACTGCATGCGACCTTGAAGAAGTAGCCGGTGGGCGAGCAGTAGCGGGCGAGTTGTTATAGCGGAATGCCCAGCGCCCGGAGTATTGCCCCCAGGCCCCAATAACCGGCCGCAGCCACCAATATTCCCTTGATGGTCTTGCCGACCACTGAAAGCAGGATGAACCGCTTGAGGTTATAACGCATAGCACCAGCGGCGATGGCGGCGGGATAGAAAAACGGGTTCAGGGTTGCCGATAAGATGAAGATGACCCAAGAGCCACGGCGTTCCATCCAGCGCAGAACCCGCATATAGAGCACCTGAATCCGGCCGCTCAACTGGACCAGGGCTTGACCACCGCCATAGCCGGTCAGGTAGACAGTCAGACCACCTACCGTCTCACCCACTCCGGCGGCTAAACCAATAAACAGCGGTCCCAGATATGGAGCAAAGGATGGCTTGAGGACGGCGCCAAGCGCAAATATTACCGGCGTCATCGGTATAGGCGCAATATAGGTAGCACCACCCAGGATGCCGATGAGAAAAGCACCCAGATAGCCGTAAGCCCCGAGCGACTGAAAAAACTCCCAGTAAAAGACAACACCCAGCGCCACGCCTACGGTCAGAATCATGGCGAGAATACCGAGCCAGTATTCTCGCCGTTTCAATGCTGCCTTTAGCCTGGCCCACCTGCCCAACTTACCTTGCTGGGTTACACTCACCTGGTCGTTTCTACACCGGTTTTCACCGCGAAGGTCAGGCCTTCCTCCCCCAGGTCAATCAGAATGGTGCTGCCCGGGCTGAATTCGCCACGCAGCAGTCCGCTTGACAGGGGGTTCTCGATGTACCGCTCGATAACTCGCCTCAGCGGTCGCGCTCCATATACCGGGTCGTAGCCCGTCCTAGCTAACCATGATTTAGCCGGTTCTGTCAACTGTAACTGCAGCTTATGCTCGGACAGTCGTTTCTGAAGATCGTTCACCATGAGGTCAACGATGCTTCTCAATTGCTCCTCTCCCAGTTCATGGAAGACGATGATCTCATCGATACGGTTAATGAACTCCGGGCGGAAGGTTTTCCGCATCTCGGCGAGCACTTTTTCCTTCATGACGTCATAGGCCTGCTTCCGGGCTTTGGTCTCATTCTTCTGGGTGGCGAAGCCGATAGTCATATCGCGTTTAATCATCTCCGCCCCCACGTTGCTGGTCATGATCACCACCGTGTTCTTGAAGTCCACGGTCCGGCCATGGCCATCGGTCAACCGGCCGTCGTCAAGTACCTGGAGCAAGGTATTAAACACATCCGGATGCGCCTTTTCAATCTCATCCAGCAGGACAACACGGAAGGGGCGGCGTCTCACCGCTTCTGTAAGCTGGCCGCCTTCCTCATAGCCGACATACCCCGGAGGCGCGCCTACCAGACGCGAAACAGTATGCCGTTCCTGGTATTCTGACATATCGAGACGCACCATGGCGTTCTCATCGTCGAACAGGAATTGGGCCAGGGCACGGACCAGTTCGGTCTTCCCCACGCCGGTCGGCCCCAGGAAGATAAAACTGCCGATGGGCCGTTTGGGGTCTTTCAGTCCCGCCCGGCTCCGCCGAATGGCTTCCGCAATAGCGCTCACTGCCTCTTCCTGGTCCACCACCCGTTCGTGAATCCGCTCTTCCATGCGCAGCAGTTTCTCCGCTTCGCCCTCCAGCATCTGGGAAACGGGGATCCCTGTCCAGCTAGAGATCAACCGGGCGATACTCTCTTCATCGACGACCTCGGCGATCTTCTGGCGCTTCAACCACTCACTCCGGGCACGATTGTACTGCTCCTCCAGTCGTAGCCTGTCCGCTTTTATCTGGACAGCGTGCTCGTAGTCCTGCCGTTGCGAGGCCGCCTCTTCCTCATTGACCATTTGCTGGACACGCTGTTCCAGGTCTTTGACTTCCGGTGGGGCGCTTTCAGCATCAATACGCAGCTTGCTGGCGGCTTCATCAATCAGGTCAATGGCCTTATCCGGCAGACGCCTGTCCGAGATATAACGCTGGCTCATCCGGGCAGCCGCCTCCAGTGCCTGGTCGGTTATTTTGATCTTGTGATGGGCTTCGTACCGGGGGCGAAGGCCACGGAGCATTTCGATGGTGGACTCAACGCTGGGCTCCTCGACAAAGACTGGTTGCAGACGGCGTTCCAGGGCTTTGTCCTTCTCAATAAACTTGCGGTATTCATCCAGAGTGGTCGCGCCGATGACCTGAAGCTCCCCGTGAGCCAGGGCCGGCTTGAGCATGTTACCGGCATCAATGGCCCCCTCGGCAGCGCCGGCGCCAACCACAGTGTGAATTTCGTCAATGAACAATATGATTTCACCCTTGGATTGCCGGACTTCATCCATGACGGCCTTGAGGCGCTCTTCAAATTCACCACGGAACTTACTGCCGGCGACCAGCGCTCCCATGTCCAGAGCCATAACCCGCCGCCCTTTCAGCGAATCCGGGACATCACCGGCCACAATTTTCTGCGCCAGGCCCTCGGCGATGGCTGTCTTACCGACTCCAGCTTCACCGACCACCACCGGATTGTTCTTGGTGCGCCGGGTGAGGATCTGCATCACCCGTTTGATTTCAACGTCCCGCCCGATTACCGGGTCCAACTTACCCTGACGGGCAAGCTCGGTCAGGTCACGAGAATACTTCTCCAGAGAACGGTACTTACTCTCAGCCCGGGCATCGGTAACCCGGTGGCCGCCGCGAATATCCTGCAGGGCCCGGTATATTTTCTCCTGGTCGATTCCCAGGCGGTGCAGGATACTCGCCGCTTCGCCTTTTTCTTCACCGGCGATAGCGATGAAGAGGTGTTCGGTACCGATGAATTCGTCCTTGAGTCGGTTAGCTTCGGACTCAGCCGCTTCGATAAGCTGGACAATGCGCGGCGTGGCATAGATCTGCCCCGACTCGTAGGCTACCCGGGGAGTCTTCTCCAGAACCGCGGCAGCCTGCTGTTTTACCGCCCCGATATCAACATTAAGCCCCTTGAGAATCTCTCCCACCAGGCCGGACTCCTGCTGTACCAGCGCCAGCAAAATGTGTTCCACATCCCACTGGCTGTGGTGGTACTGGCGGACTAATGCCTGAGAGATAGACAAGGCCTCTTGGGCCTGTTCCGTAAATCTCTCCTGTTTCATAAGTTGTTCACCCCCTCAGTTCTCGAAGCTCTGATTCCAGTTCTTCCGTGCGCCGCCGCAATTCATCAATCCGCTGCGATAGGCGTAGAATAACCTCTACCCCGGCCAGGTTGATGCCGAGGTCTTCCATCAGGGTCTTAGCTCGGCGCAGCAGCTCGATGTCACGCTCGGAATACAGTCGGATATTGCCCTGAGTCCGCGATGGCGCGATGATACCGACCCGTTCGTAGTAGCGCAAAGTATAAGTCTGAATACCCAGCATCCTGGCAGCGATGCTGATCACGTATCGTGGTTCGGATTCATTCCTCTTCATTTTAAATCTTCCTAGCCGCGTCTCATCTGACTGAGCCGTTCAAACAGCTTCTTTTCCTCTTCGGTCAGCTTCGTGGGCAATAACACATTTACTCTGGCCAGCAGGTCGCCATAGGTAGAATCGCCCAGACGGGGCATACCCTGGCCCGCCAGCCGGAAGATACGGCCATTCTGGGTCTCAGGCGGGATTTTCAGCGCCAGCTTACCCTTTAAGCTGGGGACATGAGTCTCGCCACCCAGGACCGCCACCGTTAACGGGACCGCAATTTCAGTATACAAGTCGTCTCCCCGCTGTTCAAACTGGGAATGCGGTTTGACTGACACCAACAGATAAAGGTCGCCACCGGGGCCACCGGCCTGTCCCGGTTCCCCCTTGCCGGCAACACGCACGCGGGAGCCGTCTCTGACTCCGGACGGGATCTTCACTTCGAGGCGTTTGATATCGGCCACTGCCCCGGAACCGCGGCACACGGAACAGCGCAAATTCTGTATCCGCCCGGTACCCTGACAGGCGGAGCAAGGCCCCTCTGTCTGGAGGGCGATTGTCCTCGCGGTCCCGTGGTAGGCTTCCTCCAGGGTAATTTCGACTGGATACTCGACATCCCGCCCACGTCTGGCCCTCGGCCGCCGGGTCCGGGCTCCACCAAACAGGTCACTAAACAGGTCACCCAGGTCTTCCCCGGTGCGGAACTCCTGAGCCCCGGTCTGGTTCATATTCCGGAAAGGCATATCCTCGCCGCCGGCCCGGGCAAACTGGTCGGCATATTGCCACTGATCGCCATACTGGTCATATTTCTGGCGCTTCTCCTTGTTAGACAGCACCTCGAAGGCCTCGTTTATCTTCTTAAAGGTAGCTTCGGCGGAATTATCACCGGGGTTAACATCGGGGTGATATTTCCGCGCCAGCCGGCGGTAAGCCAGTTTGATATCCCGTTCGCTGGCATCACGTTTGACGCCTAAGATGTCATAGTAATCTTTATTGGCCATATACTTTCGATATATCCTATTATAGAAACCTTTAAAGCAATTGTCAATTATTACTCAATAAACCTAATAAGACGTTGTTAATGTTAGCGGCAAAACAGGCCAGCCTCGGGACTGACAGTGGAATTCGAACGGGAAGGGTTAAGCCTGACAGTCAGCAGCTACTTCGCCAGAGCTGGCAGAGCGGACGAAGGCGCCGAGGAACTGCCTTAATATCCGGGCAGTAG
The DNA here is from genome assembly GCA_028711795.1 of Dehalococcoidales bacterium. GTDB lineage: Bacteria > Chloroflexota > Dehalococcoidia > Dehalococcoidales > JAQTRN01 > JAQTRN01. The sequence goes on from JAQTRN010000013.1 coordinate 7,264, forward strand.
CTCCCCAGATTACCCGCCCCTGATAATTATAAGAGCTGGCCGTGATTGGCCGGCCACCGACCACCCTTATCTCCTCGCGCAAACATCCCGGCTGAAGGAGCGCCAAGACCGGGATTTCGATTATCTCCTCGGCCTCCCGTCCGTCCAGCTTGAGTGGCTGCGGCCAGCCAATTAAGCCAACATAAGGGGTGATGATGTAGTTCGTCGTCAGCGTCGCCGTAACATCCAGTTCGCCCAGTACCTCAACCGCCACCGCTTCCAGACCGATTTCCTCGGTACATTCGCGCAGCGCCGTATCCAGCAATGTCGGGTCGCCTTCCTGGTAGGCGCCGCCGGGAAAGGATATTTCGCTCTTGTGATTGGTCACCTTATCGGTACGCTTGGTAAAAAGGATATAGTACTGTCCGTCTTTACAGTATACCGGCACCAGCACCGCGGCTCTCCGGCCGGAAGCCGCCATGTGAAACCTCGGCCTCGTGGCCAGGGTTTGTTTCAATTTCTCCCTCAGTCCTTCCACTTTTGATACCACCTCAGTACCATGCTATTATACCCCGACCGGCCTTCTTTTAGCACGGAAACCGCATGGCCTGTCCTGAAAATTGCCTAGACGGTGGGCTTGACAACTCCATAATAGGCTGACTATAATAACAAGAAACCTGTAGTAGCGTATTTCCCCAAGTCTTTTTCCTGCGTAGTCTAACGCAAGTTTTTGTTGAGTCCCAGAGTTTCACCTGATGTCAAAGTACATTTTTGTTACCGGTGGTGTAGTCAGTTCTGTGGGCAAAGGCATCACCGTCGCCTCCACAGGGACTATCCTGAAGAGTCGCCAGATCACTGTCTCGGTGCAGAAGCTCGACCCCTACCTCAACGTAGATCCCGGGACGATGTCGCCCTATCAGCACGGCGAGGTGTTTGTCACTCAGGATGGCGCCGAGACTGATCTCGACCTGGGCAATTACGAGCGCTTCATGGATGTCAACCTGACCGCAGAATCCAATGTCACCTCGGGGCAAATATACAGCTCGGTTATTGCCCGGGAGAGACGGGGTGATTTTCTCGGCGGCACCATACAGGTAGTGCCCCATGTTACCACCGAAATCAAGGACCGGTTCAAGAAACTGGCCCAGCACTCCCAGGCCGAGGTGATACTGATCGAGGTGGGCGGCACCGTCGGCGATATCGAAGGGCAACCCTTCCTCGAGGCCATTCGCCAGATGAGAAACGACGTCGGACCGGAGAATGTGTTCTATATTCACGTGACTTATCTGCCTTATCTGAGCACGACCCAGGAGCTAAAGACCAAACCGACTCAGCACAGCGTTAACGAACTGCGGCGCATCGGCATCCAACCGGATGTGATAATCTGCCGCAGCGATTACCCGATATCCGAGGACATTAAACGGAAAATCTCATTGTTCTGCGATGTCGCCCCGGAAGCGGTGATTCCCTTGCCCACGGTACCAACAATCTATGAGGTACCCCTGATCCTGGAAGAAGCCGGACTGGGCCGACTGGTGGTAAACAAACTGAATATCAAGGCTTCGCCACCCGACCTGACAGAGTGGCAGGGGCTGGTCCGCTGCCTCAAAGAATGCCAGGAGCCGGTCAAAATCGCCCTGGTCGGCAAATACGTCGAACTGAAAGACGCTTACTACTCAGTCCGTGAATCGCTGCACCACGCCGCTCTTTACCATAACCGGGACCTGAAACTGGTCTGGGTACAATCAGAGGACCTGGAGCGTGACGGGGAGAACCTGTTGAGTTCCGTCCAGGGGATCGTGGTCCCCGGTGGCTTTGGCATCCGGGGTATCGAAGGGATGATAAAAGCCGCCGGTTATGCCCGCCGGAACCGGATACCTTACCTGGGGCTATGCCTGGGGATGCAGGTGATGGTCATCGAGTTTGCCCGTCACGTGTTTAACTCAAACAAGGCCAACTCCACCGAATTCGATCCCGCCACTCCCTATCCGGTCATCGACTTACTGCCGGAACAGAAGAGTGTCAAGGACATGGGCGGCACCATGCGGTTGGGCGATTATCCCTGTCATCTGGTTGATGGCAGCCGGGCGGCCCGGGCTTACGCCACCACCCTGGTCCAGGAGCGTCACCGCCATCGCTTTGAATTTAACAACGAGTTTCGTGACCGGCTGGAAAAAGCCGGCATGGTCTACAGTGGGCTGTCTCCTGACGGCCGTCTGGTGGAATTGAGCGAGCTGGCAGACCACCCATGGATGGTGGGTTGCCAGTTCCATCCCGAATTCCTTTCCCGGCCAACCCGTCCCCACCCGTTGTTCCGGGAATTCGTCAACGTGGCTAAAGACGTATTGCGTGAGGGGGCGCAGCCACCGCTGCCCCTAGCATCTTAATCTTAGAATGAGAGGATAATATGCGCATCTTTTTGGACACCGCCAATGTCAACCAGATAAAACAGGCCGCCAAACTGGGGATTGTCAGCGGCGTTACCACCAATCCCAGTCTGGTATCGAAAGAGGGCTTGGGCGACTATAAGGCCGTTGTCCAGCAGATCTGCGCTATAATCCCGGGACCAGTTTCCGCCGAGGTGCTGGTGGAGGAAGCGGAGCCGATGATTGAACAGGCCAGAGAGATCGCTGGCTGGGCGCCCAATGTGGTCATCAAAATCCCGACCACCGCCGCCGGTCTGGAAGCGATATCGGTACTCTCTAAGGAAAACGTCAGGACCAATATGACCCTGTGCTTCTCGCTGAACCAGGCGATACTGGGCGCTCTGGCCGGGGCCACCTATATCAGCCCCTTCGTTGGCCGGCTGGATGATATCGGGCACAACGGCATGGAACTGGTGAAGGACATGGTGGATGTCTTTACCCATTATCAGCTACCGGCCCAGGTTATCGCCGCCAGCATCCGCCACCCGCAGCACTGCGTCGCCGCCGCTAAAGCCGGCGCCCACATCGCTACCGTCCCTTATAACGTTTTGATGCAGATGATACAACATCCGCTAACCGATATCGGCATCGCCCGCTTTGCCAGTGACTGGCAGAAAGTATCGTCCCGGAGTGTTTGATACACCGTGGTACTATCCTAACTGACCCGGTAGGTCTCGCCAGTGAGGTTATTAACCCGGGGCGAAGCTTCCGCAATTGACGGCGACAGTGCGTTGGCACGGGCTCGTATTTAATAGAAATTTGAAAACTGCTACTTAGATTTGGTTTCCCCTCTTGACAGAGAGCGGGGAGGAGGTTGATTGGTGATGAATATTGCTGAACTGGAGACAAAGAACCGGGAGGAACTGGTGACGCTGGCCAGAGAGATGGGCGTCCCCAACTTTTCCACTCTCAAGAAACAGGAGTTGATTATGGGCCTGCTCCAGGTATCCGCCGAGCAGGAAGGCAACGTTTTCTGCAGCGGCACCCTGGAGATGATGGACGAGGGTTATGGCTTTCTGCGGCAGGGGACCCTGCTGCCGAGCGCCGGTGACATCTATGTCTCCCAGTCCCAGATACGCCGTTTCGGTCTGCGTACCGGCGATTCCGTGGCCGGGCAGGGACGCCCTCCCAAGGCCGGTGAGAAATATTCGAGCCTGCTGCGGATAGAGGCCATTAACGGCCTCAACCCGGAGATGGCCCGGAGCCGTCCCTACTTCAACGCCCTGACCCCCACCTTCCCCAACAAGCTGATCAACCTGGAGACCACGGCCAATGACCTGTCCGCCCGGCTGATCAACCTCATCGCCCCCATCGGCCGCGGGCAGCGGGGCCTGATCGTTTCGCCGCCGAAAGCCGGCAAGACGATGCTGCTGAAATCAATCGCCAACGCCACCATGGCCAACTACAATGATATCCACCTGATGGTCTGTCTCATCGGCGAGCGGCCGGAAGAGGTCACCGATATGAGGCGCTCGGTCCGGGGAGAAGTCATCGGCGCCACCTTCGATGAGGCCGTAGAGAACCAGACACGGGTCGCCGAACTGGCACTGGAGAAGGCCAAGCGCATGGTCGAGGTCGGTAAGGACGTGCTGATCCTGCTGGATGGGATTACCCGGCTCACCCGCGCCTATAACCTGGCGATGCCGCCCAGCGGCCGCACCCTTTCCGGCGGTATCGACCCCGCCGCCCTGCACCCCTCCAAGCGTTTCTTCGGCGCCGCCCGTAACGTGGATGAAGGCGGGAGCCTGACCATCATCGCCACCTGCCTGGTCGAGACCGGCAGCCGCATGGATGACGTCATCTACGAGGAGTTCAAAGGCACCGGCAACATGGAGCTTCACCTGGTACGCAAACTGGCGGAACGCCGTATCTTCCCGTCGGTTGATATCCAGCGCAGCGGCACCCGGCGCGAGGAGCTGCTCATGGACGATAACACGCTGAAGATGGTCTGGCTGCTGCGGCGCATGGTCTCCATGGTTTCCACCGACTCGGTCAACTCCACCGAAGCCACCGAGCGGGTGCTGGAGCGCCTGGCCAAGACCAAGACCAATGCGGAGTTCCTGACGAACCTGAGCAAAGAAATCTAGCGCTATATCACCCCCTTAGTCAATCCCTCTTCCATCAAAGGTAAGGGGCGGCGGTAAAATTGGTGGATAGATTTGATTAATGCGCACCTCTAAGTCTGTGTTGGCCTGGGGCATGGCTTTGTGTCATTCCGGAAAAACCGCGGACAACCCGTGCCGGATAGCTCGTATTGCGTCAAAACAAACTGTTACCGAAGGCCTCCGTATTGCGTCACAATTCCGGTTACCAAATTCGCATCGCCTGACCCTGTTGCCTGATCCTACCTAACCTCTAGCCCTCACCCCCTTGCCCCCTCTCCCACCGGCAGCGGGCGAGGGGAAAGAGATTTAGAGAGGGGGCGGAAGCCCCCTCTCTTGTTTTCTCCCCCTTTCCTGAGCAAGGAAAGGGGATCAAGGGGATAGGTTGTCACCCAGTAATGGGCGACAAGTATTGTGATTTGCTTGGAAACACTATTATTGACGCAACGATACCCTTTTCGGTAACTATTATTATGAGTCAA
>JAQTRN010000213.1 GCA_028711795.1 Dehalococcoidales bacterium
ACTGACTCGGCTGTTTTGATCACCTGGGCCAGGTCCTTTCCCTCAGCCGCTTCTCTGGCCGCGGCCAGAGCGATGAGTCCTTCCGCCGCGGTCACCGTAAGAGAGTCCATGACCTCAATAGAGACACCCGGCAATTCGGTCATCGCTTGCTCTCGCTCCACTCGCGCTACCTCGTATCCGGTACTCAGCTTAGAGGAGAGCGTAACACACAGCATATCTTTCGTACGGTTGCTGGCTTCACGATAGGCTTCAAGATACTGGCCGGGCGACGAAGGTGAGGTGGCAAAACTCTCCGGGTCCTGCAAGAATAGTTTGTAGGCTTCAGTGGGACTGATATCTACCCAATCTCGGTAGACCTTATCCCGGAAGTAAATGCTGATCGGTACAATCAGTATGCCGTACTGAGATACCATCTCTCGGGTAAGACAGGCCAGACTGTCAGTGATGATCGAGACCATTTACGTGTTCGGCCTCCTCTGCCAGAGATATTTGTTAGGCCGTTGGCCGGCGGCCACCTCTTACCTTGCGGTCCAGTAATACCGGTGTCAGAAAAAGGCTCAAAAGACCGAGAAACAACACCGCCAGTGTGCCCCAGCCCAGATGGTCCCCGGCGTGATAGGCAATTATGGCCAGGGTTAATGAACCCAGCAGGAGCAGTAACACCACCTTCAGCCAGCGCTGCCGCAGGCGAATGAAGGTGGCGGCGGTTACCCCCAGCACCAGGAAGCTTAAACCGATCCACGGAGCAAAATCGCTGAGCCTTTCCAAGCTGAATTCGGGAAATTGCTCACCAAGTCCCAGCGCCAGAAACCAGCCAATAAGAATCGGCACCGGAAAGAGCATCAGCGAAAAATAGAGCCAGTCTCGTTTTATCGTCCGTACCATGACCGAGCACAGTAGCCAGATAGCGAAAGGGAAATAGAGGATTACCGCCATCCAGGACCAACCCCGTGGTAGGTACAGCAATAATAGTCCGGCTACCACCACCGGCACCAGAGAGTAACCCAGCCAGGGGAAAAGCCAGGATGGTTTGCCCCGCCACCAACCACAGATAGCGGTAACCAGTACCAGGGCCAATGCTACGAGCAACCAGGCGGTGCCCCGCCACCAGTTTAGAGCAAACATCAGCGCGAATAGGAAATGAGGTAAGGAGGCCAGCAATGCCTGCCGCCAGGTGCCCTGGCTGTGGGCTTCATAAATCTGACGGGCCAGTGTCTTCGCTGAACCCAGCAGTCTCAGGCAGGTCTTGACCGCCTCCTCTTCTGAGAGACCAGACCGCCGGAACTCATTCACCCGATCATCGATATGTGTTTCCAGTTCGTCAATTACCTCACGTTCCGATGACGTATCCAGTCTCAGATTATACCGGACACTATCCAGGTAACGGTTCAGTTCGGCGATCACTGCTACCTCGCGTCAGATGTACCTGGTTGCAGGACTAGATTTATTGCCACCAGGAAATCACGCCATTGACTTCTTTTTTCTGCCAGAGTCCTCTGTCCCTTAGTAGTGATACGGTAGTAACGCCGGTTCCGGCCACCGGGCAATATTTCCCATTGACTATCAATCAGCCCCGTATTCTCCAGGCGGTGTAAGGCCGGGTACAAGGTCCCCTCTTTGAATTTGAAATATCCCTGACTCTTCTTCTCCAGCTCCTTAATTATCTGGTAGCCATACATCGGCTTTTCCGATATCAAATAGAGAACTAGAGAATCAGTGCTACCTTTCACCAGGTCGCGGCCAGTTGTCATATTGAGTCGCACCCCTATTCCTTAAAATAATATACCTAGTTGTCCTATGTATTTATATTCAAACATACCCTAAACGGTTTTGCAATAGGGTAGTTGCAGTTTTCGGAAAATACCGGGATGCGCAGGATGGAGAGCTAGTGTAGGCTAGTGGTGGATTTGGTCAGGCAGCTTGGTAGGGCAATGTGGAGAGGTAGTTCCTTAATTCCTGCTCGCCAGACTTACCGGATACCGTCCGCGGGAGTGATCCCAGGAAGACAATCTGCTTTGGTACCTTATAATCGGCCATATGCTCGCGGCAAAAGCGTCTCAGTTCCTCTTCGGTAGCGGCTTCCCCCTGTCTCAGATGTACTGCCGCCCTGACCACTTCGCCCCTGAGTGCGTCAGGTACGCCGACCACTCTGGTCCAGGCTACCTTAGGGTGTTGCGAGAGTACCGATTCGATGTCTTCCGGATAGATGTTCTGGCCGCGCACGATAATCATATTCTTTTTTCTACCGGTGACGAACAACTCGCCATCCTCATCAATGATGCCCAGATCTCCCGTGTAGAGCCAGCCATCACGGATTATCTCTTGCGTCGCCCGGGGATTGTTGAAGTACCCTACCGTTATCGGCCCGCGGAGAATAATCTCACCCGGTTGGTTCGGCGCTAACTCGTGGCCATTGTCATCGACTATCTTCATTTCCCAGCCCGGCATCGCCTTACCCGCCGCTCCGAGTTTGCCACTGCCATCCAGCGCCGCACAGGTGACATGGCATACCGCTTCGGTCTGTCCGTAAAAATTGAGTATGTCAAGGCCAAAACACTTCTTGAACCGCCGAATGGTATTTATCGGCAGAGGCGCGCCGCCACTGCCACATACGCGCAGTGAACTCATATCATGCTTGATACCATCTTTTTCGGCCGTATTCACGGCTAAAGCATAAATATAAGGCACGCCGATAAGTATCGTCGCCTGCTCCCTTTCCATGATTTCCATCAGACTGGTGATAGATATTCCGGGGATAATGACCACTTCACTGCCCCGGGAGACCGCCGCCAGCATGACTGCCACCAGCCCGATCAGGTGGTGCATCGGCAACGCGAAGAGGATCAGCACATCCTCGCTGGTCTGCCGGAACATATCGGCTGAAATAGCCGCTTCGGTAATCAGATTACGGTGCGTCAGCATCGTTCCTCGCGGGTGAATTGATGAACTCGAAGAGTAGGCGATATTGACGACGTCTTCCGGGTCCGGGTTGACCTGGACACCGGGTATGTCCTGGCGTGCCATTATTGTCGGGTAGCTGATGAA
>JAQTRN010000214.1 GCA_028711795.1 Dehalococcoidales bacterium
AAGGAGCGGGATTAGGACCAGCGATTGCCTTCCTGTTCTCCGGACCGGCTATCAATGTGCTGGCGATTGTTTATTCGGCAAAGCTATTAGGCTATGACATCGGCTTAGCCCGCGCTATCGGCGCTATTATTTTTTCCATCGTCATCGGGTTAATCATGGCACTTACTTACCGCAGGGAGAAGTCTCAAGCCGACGCTCAGGCTTTTGCCCTGCTTGCCACCGTACCACCGGGTAAAAGCATCGGACAGCAATTCCTTTTTATCGGTACTCTGGTGGCGATTCTGGTTTCCGCCGCTTCCCAGAACTGGATTGTTACGTTCCTCCTGTTTACCGTTCTAGCGTTAATACTGTGGCGCTGGTTGGCCAGAGAAGAGATAAACCAGTGGTTGAAAGAGACATTACACTTTACCAGACTCATAATACCCTGGCTTTTGGTTGGTGTCTTCGCCGCCGGTATTCTCAAGGTGGTCATCCCGGAATCCGTGGTTACGGCTTATGTCGGCGGTAACAGCATTCTCGCCAACTTTATCGCCTCTTTCCTGGGTGCTCTGATGTATTTCGCCACTCTTACTGAGGTGCCCATTATTAAAGCCTTTATTGACCTCGGCATGGGCAAAGGACCGGCGCTGGCACTGCTGCTGGCGGGTCCTGCTCTCTCATTACCGTCGATGCTGGTTTTGAGCAGAATCATGGGTTTGAAAAAGACTCTAACGTATGTCGCGCTGGTGGTTATAATGGCCACCATTACAGGCTACATCTTTGGATTACTTGTATAAATAGTAGAGGAGGAAAACGTGAAGATAAAAGTGCTGGGCATGGGTTGTGCCAGGTGTCAGCAACTTGAGAAGACCACCCGTGAGGTGTTAAAGGAACTGGGTGTTGACGCTGAAATAGAAGACGTTAAAGACATCAAGAAGATTATGGAATACCCTATTTTGACTACCCCCGGCTTGGTAATTGATGAAAAGCTGGTCTGCTCTGGAAGAGTTCCCAGCAAGGCGGAGGTCAGCAACTTCATTACTACGGCTCTGGTAAAGGAAGCATAGAAGAGAGATTCATTTATCTTGAATACTACATTATTACAGAAATATCTTTTACTATGCACGATGTTATTTTTATGTCCGGTAACGATAGTAAGCTGCACCTCCCCAGCCAGCACGCCGCCACCGCCTCAAGAAGAAGAGTTGCCCGTCCAGCCGGTGGTCATTGAACTTCTCGGCAGCAAACACGAAGCACTGGTGGATAGCCAGGGAAGACTAAAGGCCAGCGTCCAGTTTGCTACTACTAATGGCACCGTTAGTCTGTCGATAGATAAAGGTACTCTACTCCTAGATGGGGACTATAAACCCCTTCAAATCATTAGTATTGCTGCCTCGGATAGCCTGCCGTTACCGCCGGAAAACACTGAAATTATGGGTACGCTTTATGAGATAAGCCCACCAAGATCGACCGCTAGTCCATTAATGCGACTTACACTCAGTTATGATCCGCAAGATTTGCCAGATGGCATCAACGAGGATATGGTCTATATTACATCTTATACTGAGGGCAAGGGATGGGGTTCTTCTTACTATAAAAGAGTCGACACAGAAAACAATAGGGTCACCACTCAAGTAAGCAACTTCGGTCATTTCGCAGTTCTAGCTCCTGTAATTCCACCACCTTCTGATACTCCAATAGTACCGGCGCAATCCAGCCGTATAGTTTCACTAAGAGATGCATTATCTAGCGGAAAACCAACTCTGGCAGAGTTTGGCTCCAGTACCTGTATCCCATGCAAACAAATGAAACCCATCCTAGAACAACTGGCAAGAGATTATGAGGGAAAGTTAAATGTAGTAATCGTCGATGTATACGCACAGAAGGCATTAACCAATCAGTATCGAATCACAGGGATACCCACCCAGATAGTCTTTGATAGCAGCGGGAAAGAAGTTACCCGACACATAGGTGTTTGGACGAGGGCACAAATTGTCACCCAACTCAAGAAAATGGGGATAGAGTAAGTGGAAGGCTTAGTTAGTGTTATTAGTGATATTATCCAGAATCAGGGCTGGCTGGCTTTCCCTGCCTGTTTCGTGGGTGGTGTGATTTCCAGCGCCAGCCCCTGTGTCCTGGCAATGATACCGCTGGTTATAGGCTACGTGGGCGGCTACGCTGAAGGCTCGCAGAAGAAAGCCATCCAGTATTCATTGATGTTTACGCTGGGATTGACCATTACTTTTACCACTTTGGGAATAATCGCCGGTGCCCTGGGCAGACTCTTCGGCGATGTCGGCGGTTTCTGGCATTACGTATTGCCACCAGTCGCTATCCTGTTGGGGCTGTATCTCCTGTTCTCTGACAAATTGAACTTCAATATCGGTTTATCGCAAAGATTCCTACCCAGGAAAAAGGCTCTGTTGGGAGCTTTCCTTATCGGTCTTTTCTTTGGCATCGTGGCTTCTCCATGCGCCACGCCGGTGCTGGCGGTAATCCTTACTTATGCTGTTACCAGGCAGAACATTGTCTTAAGCGGCGGTCTGCTTCTATCATACGCTCTGGGGCACTGGGTTCTGGTTTTTGCCGCCGGTATCTCGGCAGGCTTCGCCCAGAAAGTGCTGGCATCGAAAGGGATTGCCAATTTCTCCAGCTACTCCAAGAAAATAGCGGGGGTAATTTTAATCGGGGTGGGGATATATCTTTTCACCTACCTGCTTTGATTTATAGCTTATAAGAATAATTAAGGATAAGGTATTAGCGATGACAACATGTTGGGTCAGGGCTGGTATATGCGGCCAGGAGTCGACCGTGGAAGCGGTTAAAATAAGCCAGACGAAGGTCAAAATATCTCTGCTTACTACCTGTGAACATTTACAGGCGCTTGCCGGGGAACTCAAAGAGCTGGATTTTGGTTGTGAGGTGGTGCGTCCGATGGACGAGGTCCTGACTTATAAAATAGCTGCTAAATACGTATGCCGTAATAGCTGCATTGTACCGGCGGCCATCCTTAAAGCAATGGAGGTGGCCGGAGGAGTATTTTTACCGGGGCCTTGTGCCA
>JAQTRN010000215.1 GCA_028711795.1 Dehalococcoidales bacterium
GGGAATATTGGGGCACAGACAGGTTACCAAGAAGCCGCGGCAGTACGATAAAAGGTGAAATCAGCCAGGCAGCAACGAGTGTACACGTCCTAAATAGTTCGGCGACCCTGCTAGCCACTCAATCATGTATCAGGTATAGTTCGCCCCCACTCGGGTTTACGAGAAATAATTCTAATGCAGTAGAAATCTGTTAGGCAGTGATATAAACTAGAGCTACATATGTAGCAGCCAATAATTATGAATACCAAAGTTCCCCGGGATATAAGACAAATGCTTCTTGCTGATGAAAAGGTGCGCTTGGCCGTCAAGCAGTCCAGATGGAAAGCCCTCTTCACACCCGACACAATAGTAGTTACTAATCAACGGGTAATCCGGTACTCACCTTCAGGTTTCCTGGGCTTACACAAAGACATTGAAGACTACCGGTACGAAGACATGGCCAACTTTAAGATTAGTAAAGGAATCATGTTTGCTACCGTAACTATCGGCCACAGATTTCTGAGCGAGAGCCTTGTACTGGACAATCTCCCCAAGGGTGCTATAGATGAGATCTCGAAGGCAGTGGAGGAGAACATCAGGAAGGCTAGAGGCGGCATCATATCCCAATCTACTACATCGACCGAGCCGTTAGGGGACCCGTTAACCGTGCTTAAACTGCGCTTTGCTCGTGGCGAGATTACGAAGGAACAGTTTGAAGACATGAGACGTGCTCTGGAATAGCATGATCTAACCCACTATTCTCAAACGGTTGTGCTGCCATTATGGATACCCTTCTCCCGATACTGGGTGACATCCGGACACCGGCACCTGAGGCCATATTGACTACGACCAGTAAGTGGTATCATTGTAGGAGTGGGTCACTGGCGGAGTCTGCCGTCAAATGTAGCATCGCCACAGAATGTTGACTCTTGCATCAAGACGGCCACCTTACCGTCATCGGTAAAAGCCATGCTTATCCGCCAATTATTCGTGTTTCCAATTTCATCGAAATAGACCACGAAATTGTTTGCCGACTCCCAGGAGCCTTTCACAGCGACCGGTATGTCAAATGCCCCTTGTGGGGTAATACGGAAGATGCCATCGAGCCCTACCGGAAACTCATGGCGGGGTCCGTTCCAGTATAATGACAGTGGTTCTCTTGGTTCAAAGTTCAACACTGCCTCATCTGGTCTATTGAACGATAACGAGAACGACTTCCACATCGGGGGATAAGAGATATTTCCCACAGGCTTGGCATTGAGTTCAAATGTTTTCCCGGATATCTTCCCGGCCATTACTGGTAGTGGTGGCGGCGTTCGTTTTTGGTCCCGTCCCCGCGCTATCTCGGCGATCCTGGATTCAAGAGCGGCTACACCCTGCGGGTTGGGAGGCAAGGAGGTTTCTGATCTTGCTGCCGGTATTATGAAGGAACTCAATGCTTCGAAGATGACATCCGACCTCGGATGTCCACCAGTGAAGACTACCACCATGTCCTTGTCAGGGATGATTGAGATGTACTGGTTACCCCGGCCACGGGCTGAGTAGAAGCCGAGCGAGGAGATCCACCACTGATAACCATAACCATCCCAGGGTCCCATTTCGGGCGGAGGTGTTGAGTGCTTCTCTGTCGCTGCCTTCACCCATGCTGGAGATAGTATCCGCTCACCATCCCAGTAGCCATTATTCAGGTACAGGTATCCAATTTTGGCTAAATCGTGTGGTCTCATGCGTACCCGGCCCCAGCCGTTATTGACTCCGAGGTTGTTGGCTGGCCAGACAAAGTCGGAGATGCCAAGCTGTTTGAAGAGGTTTTCCCTGGCAAAGGCCTCAGTACTCATGCCCGTGCTCTCCTGGACAATAGCCGAGAGCAGATGAGAGCCTGGACTGCAGTACTCAAACCGGCTTCCAGGTTCTTCTATCATGTGGAGGTCGAGAGTAAACTGTACCCAGTCTGGCGCTTGCCACATCTGGCGAAGAGTCATTTCACCCTGGTCCGAGTGACAATCTAATCCCGAGGTCATCGTCAGGACATGCTCAAGAGTCACATATCTTTTTTTGACATCAATATTAGCCACCGTCCGATGGGAAAAGAAGTCAAGCACGGGTTGTTCGACACTCTTGATATGTCCCTTATTGAGGGCAATGCCAACAACCGTAGCGGTAATACTCTTAGTGGCTGATCCCAGGTCATGTTTTGTATTGGGGGTGTAGGGATAAAAGTAAACATCAGTTACCAGATAACCGTGGCGTATAACTGTCAGGCTATGAACATTAACTTTTGATATGTCCCGCGTCGTGAAGAAGAGTTGCTCCGGAGCCGGGCCGTGGTCTTTCTTTGTGAGAAAATCAAGAGCCTCGATCAGGCCCCCGGTGTCCATGCCCTGTTCTTCAGGTGTGGAGGTACGCCATCCCCTGGTGGGCCAGTAGTCATACCTGCGTTTTTGATTCGTCATAATGCCCTCCTTTCAAAGTATCATTATCTTACCAAACGTCATCTTAAAAGTCCCAATTTCTTGTTCTACACAGTTTATGCTCATCCTCCCATCTCCGCTATCATGCTTCACGGTAAAGGGGAGAAATGCTAAGAGTTAAAAGGTTCCGCGAAATCCCTCTAGCCGAATAGCTAATTGCCTGCGCCTCCTGAATTGACTTGCGGCTCGCTGACCAGGGCGGTGGTCAAAAGCGCGCCAAGGCCGGACGTGACTGCGCCTGTAAGAAAGACAGCCGCTGGACCCATGGCTGTCCAGACTAGACCGCTCAGGGCTGCACCGGCGATGACACCCACATCTTCAAAGGCACCGTAGATGCCCATAGCGCTGCCCTGCAAATGCGGGGGTATTGTGTCCGATACAAGTGCCACTGCCGCCGGGGCAAACATAGCCCCACCCAAGCTCTGTATGCCTACGGAGAGGAATAGATAGAGGTAGCTCCGGCTAAAGGCGAGGCCGGCAATACCAACCCCGAAGACGAAAAGACCGGTTATCATCAGTCTCTTCCTACCCAGGCGGTCCGCCAGGCGACCCATAGGTATGAGGAGCGCCGCGTTCACCAGAGCGC
>JAQTRN010000216.1 GCA_028711795.1 Dehalococcoidales bacterium
CAGGAGGCAAAAGTGGCAAATGCAAAACTAAGCCTGAGAGAAAAACAGAACGCAGTCCAGAAGGCCATCAGGGACAAGCTCGGAATTCCCGAAGGCTCGCAGACCTACGTCTGGATAAGGGACATGTGGGATGACGAGGTTATTTACGAAATAAGCGGGAGTGAAAAGAACCTCTTCCGCGTGTCTTATACCATCGACGCCGACGGCAAGGTTACTCTGGGAACTCCTGAGAAGGTGGTAGAGCAGACCAGCTATAAGACCATCGAGTCCCTGCAAGCGAAATACGCCGACCTCATCCAAGAATCTGCCAAACGAATATACAAGGATGATAAAGAGCGCATCAAGAAGGTGCTGGACTTATGCCACGCGATTCTTACGACTCCGCAGGGTGAAGAAATAGACATTGGGGAAGCCATCAAAGAGTGCGACTCCTGCATCGCTTGGCTAAAGGCTCAGGAAGCAGCCAAGACTGAGGACGGCGAGAGCTACCCCGCTTCTGCGTTCGCCTATGCGCCTGATGCTGAAAAGCCCTCCGAGTGGAAGTTAAGGCTGTGGGAAGACCCGACTAAAAAGGTTACCCGCAAGCAACTGGGCGCTGCATCCGCTGCCCTTTCACCTGGCGGATTCAGAGGGCAGAAGGTGGACATCCCCGCCGATGACCTGTCCGCTGTGAAACGCAAAATCAGGGCGGCCTATAAGAGCCTGGATGTGCCTGACGAAGATATTCCCAAATGGGTCAAGGAGGCTAACGAAGTGCGCGACTATATTCATGAATCAATCAGTGTTCCGGTGGCGGAGGCGACCACCGAGAACATCGCCAAGGGCATTGTTCCTATCCGGATTATTCAGCCGGGCTTTAACAGCTCCAAATCACGCCACTATTCCGATAGCGCAGTCAAGGATGCCGTGAAAATCTTCGAGGGCGCCAAGATGTACGCCAACCACGCCACCAAGACTGAAGAAAAAGAGCGGCCGGAGCGGGATATACGGGACTGGGTGGCCACGGTGCGCAATGCCAAGGTATCGGAAAAAGGCACGGCGGTCGCTGAGGCTCACATTCATGCCGGCTGGCTTAAGGACATGGTGAGCAACCTGCACGAGCACGGAACGTTGGATAAGCTCGGCGTCTCTATCAACTCCATTGGCCGGGGTTCCAAGCAGAAAATAGACGGCGTGGAAACGTTTGCAGTCGAAAGCCTGGTAGACCATCCCTTCAAGAGCGTGGACTTCGTTACGGAAGCCGGTGCAGGCGGCGCTGTGGGCGTTAAGGAAAGCCCCGAAATATTGGATGTCTGCATTATTGATTTAGCCAGATTAAAAGAGGTTAGACCGGACTTGATAAAAGAAGTCGAGTCCGAAATAGACACCAAAATCAAACAGGAGGCAAAGAAAATTATGGAGACTCAGGAACAGATTGACAAACTTACCAAGGACAACGAAGCCCTGGCCAAAGAGCGGGATGAACTGAAAGGGAAACTGACCGAGGCGGACAAGGCAAAGGCGAAGGCTGAAGCTCAAGCTGTCATTAAAGAGGCTGTGGGCAAGGCTCAGCTCCCCGACGCCGCTAAGGCAAGAATCCTGGAGCAGTTCAAAGAGGCAGAGAAAGCCGACGGCATAGATGCTGCTATCAAGGCCGAGAGCGACTATCTGTCCAAAATCACCGAGCAGGGCAAGGTCAAGAATCTGGGCGGTTCCCAGCCGGATGCCGAGAAAGCCCGCAAGGAACTCAAAGAGAGCTTCAAGGCCAGCTATATCTCTTCCGGCAAGAGCGAGGCTGAGGCTGAAAAACTCGCTGAGACCGCCGTCAACGGGAGGTAAATATGCATCCCATGCACAAATCACGCATAGCCTTCGCCCTGAAGTGCAAACCGGAAGAAGTGCCTGAAAAGGACATCGATATTAAGCAGGCACTGGAAAACCGCCGAGCAGCGCTGAAAGAGGCGAAGCTAAAGAAGGTGAATCATGGCGAATCCGTACACTAATCCCTATGAGGCCGTGGCTGGTCGCCAGGTTTCGTCCACCTTCGAGGGGAGACACGTCCTCATCGAAGAGCAGATGCTAATTCACCCATCGCACGCTGATGGGCTGGTGGACAAGGGCGACCCTGTAGCTTTCTTTGATGGAGTGGGTGTAGCCCTGAAGTCGGCGGAGTCGGCTACCGAGGCCATTCCCGTCGAAACGGAAGGTGTCTGGCGGCTGTCTGTGACCAATACCGGTGTTAACACGTTTGGCAATATTGTTGTCGGGCAGGTGCTCTACATTGACGCATCTGGAGTTGTCTATGATGAGTGGAGCACTTCTTACGCTGTGTTCGGTTATGCGCTTGAGCCGATTGCTGACCCTGGAATGGGAGCCCCGATAACTCAGGTAATTGCCGTCAAAGTCCACTGGATGTGGCCGTGGTGGTACTACACGGATAGCAATCCGCCCTGGGGGCCTTAAACGAGGTAATGAATGGTTGATTTTTGGGAGCAGGAATCCGAACTAGCCGCTAATCCTTATCTTAACCCCTATGCCCTATGGGGAGAGGAAATATCCTCCACCTATGAGGGACGGCATGTGATGGTACAGGAAATTGTGCTGACTCATGCCGACTTGTATGGTGACGGGCTGGTAAGAAAAGGTCAACCTGTTGCCTTTTGGGAAGGCGTAGGGATTGCTCTCAAAACAGCGAGTTCAACATCTGAGAATATCCCCATAGATACGGAGGGAATTTGGCGTGTATCCGTTGTAGCTGTGGGCAATATAGCCATAGGTCAAAGTCTCTTCATTAGCGCTGCTGGTGTGGTGACGGATGACCCGACTAATGCTCAGGCGGTATTCGGTTATGCGCTGCAAACCATAGCGAGCGGGAACACCGCAACTATAGCCGTAAAAGTACACTGGATGACCCTTAACTGGATTTGGTTATTCTGGTGGCTGATTTACGGACAACAACCATAAATAAATTTAGGAGGTAAAAATTCATGCCTTATGGAGTTTATACAGCAGGCACCGCTGGGGATGAAGTCTCCAGCACCTATGAAGGCAG
>JAQTRN010000014.1:0-8101 GCA_028711795.1 Dehalococcoidales bacterium
GCTGGTCGCTAGAGTTGCCGACGAATGCGGCCGTAAAGGGGTACGCGCTGTGGTCGTCATCTCGGATGGCTTTGGAGAGAGGGGACCCGAAGGGGCCACCCGGGAGAGAGAGTTGCGTGATATCACTCTGGGGCACGGAATGCGGTTGGTGGGGCCGAACTGTATGGGGGTAATCAATACCCATCCCACCGTCAGGCTGAACGCCACTTTTTCGCGTATATATCCGTCCCGGGGTAACATTGCCTTCCTCTCTCAGAGCGGGGCTATGGGCCTGGTCATCCTGGAATATGCCCAGGCGCTCAACACCGGCATATCTACTTTTGTTAGCGCGGGGAACCGGGCTGATATTTCTTCGAATGACCTTCTCCAGTACTGGGAGCAGGACCCGGAAACTAAAGTCATTCTGTTATACATGGAGTCTTTTGGCAATCCGCGCAAGTTCAGTCGCATTGCCCGTACAGTCTCAGCGGTTAAACCAATACTGGCGGTTAAAGGGGGTAACACGCCGGCCGGTTCACGGGCCGCGTCATCTCATACCGGCGCTCTGGCGACACCGGCGACGGTATCGGAGGCTCTTTTTCAGCAAGCAGGTATAATCCGGGTGGACTCGGTGGAAGCCCTCTTTGATGCGGCTATTCTGCTGGCCAATCAACCGGTACCCAGAGGTAAGAGATTGGTTATCGTGACTAACGGGGGCGGTCCTGGCATTATCGCCGCTGACGCCTGCGCGCAGCATGGGTTGCTCCTGCCAGAGTTTTCGGATGAGACCAGGGCGGGACTGAAGGCAGCCATCAAGCGGGATACCGGAATCAATAATCCGCTTGATCTGACTGCCGGGGCCGCTACCGAAGAGTTTGAGAACGTGTTAAGAATACTGGCCAGCGACCCGGGTAATGACGCCGTTCTTACCATATTTATCCCGCCAATTGTCGTTGACCCGAAATCAATGGAGGATGCGATACGGCGGGTGACTCCGGCCTTCCAGCGGCAGGGGAAATCACTCCTCGCCTGCTTTATGGGACAGCGCGGGGTGCAGGGAAGAATGGGGACCGGAAAGCGGTTTGTCCCCTGTTATCTCTTCCCGGAAGATGCTGTCTCGGCACTGGCTAAAGCAGTCAGGTATGGGGAGATGGCGCGTGCTCCGCGGGGAATCATTCCGCATGTTGGGGGCATCAAGCGGCACAAAGGACGAAAGCTGGTTGAAACCGCTATGAGGCGCAGTGTCCAGAGGCCATTGTGGCTCTCGGCGGATGAGGTTGCCGGGCTGCTGGATTGCTATAGCATACGCATGGTAGAAACGGGCGTGGCTAAAACACCCGACGAAGCCGTGACCCTGGCGCAAAGGCAAGGCTTTCCAGTAGCGGTGAAACTATGCTCATCTACTATTATCCATAAGACGGATGTCGGGGGCGTGATGCTGGATTTGAAATCGGCAGATGAAGTGGCCAATGCCTTTAAAAGGATAAAAGCCAGTTTGACCGGGATAGGCCGGGAGAAAGAGATGGATGGCGTCACCGTGCAACACATGGTGAGTGGCGGGATAGAGGTGATTGCCGGGGTGACCCAGGATGTCTCTTTCGGTCCCCTGATAATGTTTGGTATGGGTGGAGTGTATACGGAACTGCTCAACGATGTTGCTCTGAGATTACACCCGCTTACCGATCTGGACGCTCGGGCATTGATCAATTCCATTAAGATGGCGAAGCTGTTCGGTGGGTTCCGTGGTTCGCCGCCCGGTGATACACCGGCGCTGGAAGATATGTTACTCCGGTTGTCAGCCATGGTTGAAGATATACCGGAGATCGTTGAGTTAGACTTGAATCCCGTTAAGGTGATGCCGTGGGGAGAAGGCTACTGGGTGGTAGACGCCAGAATTATGGTAAAATAGGCCAACTTTCCAGGGTGAGATGGGTTGGGTGGACTTTGTGGCTCTAGATAAATACGAATGGGAGGGATTGCAGGTGTACGAGAGAGTCCTTGTTCCTCTGGATGGTTCCGAAGTGTCCGAAGTCTCTTTGCCTTATGCGGTGGAGCTGGCTGGCAAGCTTGGTGCTATGATTACTCTCCTCTACGTCAGTAAAACAACCGGGGATACCTTCCGCCATATGCAGGAGTTCTATTTACGAAGGGTCATCGAGACGGTAAAGCGGGGGGTGGAGAAGCAGTTCGGGAAACCGGCGGCCGAAACCGTCCGGGTCGAGCCGGCAGTGGTGGTCGGTGACCCGGCTGAGCAGATTGTCGATTATGCCGAGAAGGAAAACATCGGTCTGATTCTCATGGCTACGCACGGGCGCTCTGGCGTCCGTCGTTGGACGTTGGGCAGCGTAGCGAGTAAGGTTACCAGGTCTACCCGGCGGCCAGTGGTCCTCATCCGGGCCAAAGGTGCCGGTGGAGCCGGGGCACGGGAGCATGGGGTATTGAATAAGGTCCTCGTTTCTCTGGATGGATCACCGGAAAGTGAAGCGGTCTTACCGCATATCGATGACCTTGCTCCCAGACTTAAGGCGGAAGTAGTGCTGGTGCAAATAGTGGAACAGGCTTATCATGTTTTTGCCAGTGAAGGGGGAGTCGGGCAAATTCCATTCACTGACGACGAGATGAAGCCCCTGGTGGATGGGGCCAGGACTTACCTCAAGAAGATTGAAGATAAACTCAGAGACAAGGGAATCAAGGTTACTTCTGAAGTAAGAGTGGGCGCGCCCGCTGAGGAAATCATCAAGTTTGCTGATGAGGTCAAAGCCGATATCGTGGTAATGGCGACGCATGGCCGCTCTGGTATTGGTCGCTGGATATTCGGTAGTGTCTCCGGCAAGGTATTGCGGGAAGGGAACACTCCCATATTGCTGGTGAGAACGCCGGGAGCGCGTATCGAATAGGTAATCGCGCCGCCAGTATTTTTACCGGGTGAACCAGGTAAAGAAGGCCGTACCGAGGAGAACGGCGGCGCCACCGAAATAGAATACCGCGTTGATGCCGGCGAAATCGTCGATAACGCCACTTATCAGTGGGCCCAGAGCCAGGCCGATGCTCATAGCCATCATGGTGATGGCGGTAGTAGTGCCCATGCCAAATTTCCGGCCCTCAACCACTGTCAGTGCCGAGGCGCCAGCTGTAGCTATGGCACCCCCAACGCCACGGGGAATACATATCAGCATTTGCAGCCAGAAGTTGTTAGTCACTGGGATCAGCGCCAGAAACACCAGGTACATAACGCTGCCGGTGATTATGACTGCTTTTCTATCGAACCGGTCAACTATTCTGCCGGCTGGCACGGCGAGCAGGGTAGTGAACATCAGGTCGAAAGATACCAGTATGCCGACCATTGTCGGGCTAAGACCGGCTGCTGCCGCCGCGAAGACAGGCAGGAACGTCAGTAAGCACCCCCGGCCTACGGCTTGCACCAGGCGGTAGCTAAAAAGTCCCCTGACCATACGGCTGGCGCCCATTTCCTTAAATGAAAAACCGCTAGCGCCGGTTGTTTTCCGTTCCTTGATGTCAGGTAGCAGAATGAGCGTCACCCAAAAAGCCACAAAGCACAGGCCCCCCATGGAAAAGAAAGCGGCATTCATACCAAAGTGATCGGTCAGTACTCCCCCGAGCAAAGGTCCAACTCCATAGCCGCTGAAGAAAGCCGCGTTAGCGTACCCCGTCCACTTGCCCTCTTCTCCCCGTGGAGAAATATCACCGACATAGGCCATAGCAATAGGGAGAATCATAGCGCCGGCTAACCCCTGGGCTAAACGGACCAATGTTAACTGGGGGACACTGGATGCCCAGGCGTAGCCCAATGACAGGAGGGCATAGCCCATTAAGCCGATGCTAAGGAAGAGTTTCCGTCCGTAACGATCAGATAGTCTGCCCATGATGGGAGTGGCTACCGAGTTAGCGACGCCGTAGCCGGCAAAAATAATACCCAGTTCCGTTCCGCTGGCTCCCATGTCTTTAGCATACAGAGGCAGGAGTGGCACTATTAGCCCTACGCCTAGCATGGAAGCGAAGATGGCGATGGACAGGAGCGGGAAGGCTTTCCGTAACATATTAGCTGCGTATTATAGTGTGTGCCGTCCTACATGGCAACTCGATCTCTTAATGATTGCACTTGGAGTCCATGCTTGCTATAATGCATTTCTTGAGTGGAGAGTGGTTCTCCCTAACGGGCTATAGGGATACTTTGCACCGACAGTCTGGACTTAATGAGTGATGATGGTCCTTGTCGTATTTTAAGTGAGAGGGCTTGATTATGGTAGGTAATAAGGACAAAACAGGGGAAGCTGACCAGTTGGAAATAATCCGCCATTCGGCGGCCCACGTCATGGCCGAGGCGGTACAGTCCATTTTCCCGGAGGCTAAATTCGGTATTGGCCCGGCGATTGAGAACGGTTTCTACTATGATTTTGATTTGTCCCGTCCGTTGACCGATGACGATCTGGCCCTTATTGAAACGGAGATGAACCGGATTATAGCGGCTAATCAGCCGTTCGCCAGAGAAGAGGTATCTCGGGACGGAGCGCATCGACTTTTTGCCAATCAACCCTACAAGCTGGAACTTCTCGCCGATATCCCCGACAATCAGATTAGCGTCTACCGGCAGGGTACGTTCGTCGATCTGTGTCGTGGTCCCCACGTGGCGTCTTCCGGAAAGATTAAGGCTTTCAAACTGGTGAGCGTAGCCGGCGCCTACTGGCGGGGTGATGAGCACCGTCCGATGTTACAGCGTATCTATGGGGTGGCCTTTGATACTAAAAAGGCACTGGCTGACCACCTGGTTAAACTTGACGAAGCCGCCAGGAATGACCATAGAAGACTGGGGCGGGAACTGGACCTGTTCAGCCTGCACGAGGAGGCGGGGCCGGGGTTGGTTTACTGGCATCCCAACGGGGCGATAGTGCGGCGGGCGATAGAAGACTTCTGGAAGGATGAGCACGTTAAACGTGGCTACGATATCGTCTATACCCCTCATATTGCCAAGCTGGATTTGTGGAAGACCAGCGGCCACTGGGAGTTCTATCGGGAATACCTTTACAGTCCCATGGAGATAGAAGGCCAGCAATATATCCTCAAACCAATGAACTGTATAGGCCACATTCTGATCTATAAGACTGGGCGGCACAGCTATCGTGAGTTGCCACTACGCTTTGCTGAACTGGGTACCGTCTATCGCTATGAGCGCTCCGGCGTGTTGCATGGCTTATCCCGGGTGAGGGGTTTTACCCAGGATGATGCTCATATCTTCTGCCGTTTTGACCAGTTGGAGGATGAGGTAGCTGGCGTACTGGACCTGGCTCGCTTCATGGTCAACACTTTTGGTTTCACTAACTACCAGATCTATCTGTCGACCCGGCCGGAAAAATATGCCGGCGAGTTGAAGGTCTGGGAAGAAGCGACGCAGACCCTGAGTCAAGCCCTGGTCCGTATGGGTCTCCCCTACGAAATAGACCCGGGGGAGGGAGTATTCTACGGACCCAAGATTGATATAAAGTTCGTTGATGCCGTTGGACGGGCCTGGCAGGGACCGACTATCCAGGTTGATTTCAACCTGCCGCAACGCTTCAACGTTACCTATGTGGGTGAGGATGGCCAGGAACATATGGTGGCGATGGTGCACCGTACGGTACTGGGCAGCATGGAACGTTTTCTGGCTTCACTGGTCGAGCACTATGGTGGTGCCTTCCCGGTCTGGCTGGCGCCGCTTCAGGTGGCGATTATTCCGGTGGCTGACCGCCATCTTGACTATGCTCGCCAGCTGGAGGGCGAACTCAAAGACCTGGGAGTGCGCGCTGAAGCTGACGCTCGGGCCGAGACGGTCAACATGAAGATCCGCCAGGCACAACTCAACAAAGTGCCCTACATGCTGGTAGTGGGTGATAAAGAGATTGCCGGACAGATGATGTCCATACGGGTCCGTGGTGAAGAGCACTTGCTCATGAAGCCGTTCGCTGACTTTAAAGCCGGCATCAAGATGAAGATAGCCAGCCGGACTACGGACCTGGAGTTGCCATAGGGCGCTTTGGTCTTACTGAGTTACCTGTATTTGAGACTCAAAGACCCATAGGCTTGTTTTATCCTGAGTTGTTTGGTATTTAATTAGGCAGTAGGTGGTGGCGCCGTGCAAAAAAAGCTATACCGCAGCCGCAAAGATAGGATGATCGCTGGAGTCTGTGGGGGACTGGCGGACTATCTTGGCCTGGACTCGACTATTGTCAGGATCATCGCCGTGCTGCTGATATTCGCTGGCGGGTTTGGCATACTGGCTTATATCATCATGGCGATTGTTGTCCCTCTGGAGGGTTCTACCAGTGCCACGCCCGAGGCAATTGTGCAGGAGAATATCGAAGATATCAAGAAAACGGCTGATGAGCTGGGGCGTGAAATCCGTACTACCGTAACCAAACAGGAGAATGAGCCGGATGACGCCACGAAGCTCCGCCGGCGCTGGCTGAACGCTGTTGCTGTCCTACTGATCGCTCTGGGTATCGTGTTTCTGCTGGGCAGCCTTAATATATTCTGGTGGCTTAGCTGGCGTTATCTCTGGCCACTCATACCCGTGGCCATCGGCGTCCTGATCATCCTGGGTATGGGAAGGAAAGCGCGGTAATGTCAGAACAGCGTCCGCCGAGAGCGGTTGCGGCCCCTGTCTGGGGTATCTTCCTCCTATTCGCTGGTACTGTTTTACTTTTGCAGACTCTGGATATCCTGCCGTGGAGCCTGTGGAATACGCTGTGGCGGTTCTGGCCGGTTCTGATTGTTATTGTTGGCCTGAGCATCTTGCTCCGCCAGCAGAATGTGTGGCTGGTCAGCCTGTTAATACTGGTCATCCTGGGCATCACTCTCGGTATTGCTATCTGGCAGCACCAATGATGCCTTTTTGATTTGCGTAAGCTTTGGAAGCTATGTTATAGTCTTGGGAAGACTCTTGTTCAGAGGAGGTAATTAAGAAAAGCAATCAAAGAGTTACGTATTAATGAGAGAATCAGAGCCAAAGAAGTCCGGCTGGTGGGGAAGAAGGGGGAGCAGATCGGGGTAATGCCGGTAGCCCAGGCGCTTGATATGGCCAGGAAGAGTAGTTTAGACCTGGTGGAGGTGGCTCCCACGGCGGTGCCACCGGTATGTCGCCTTCTGGACTACGGTAAATTCAAATACGAGCAGACCAAGAAGGAACGTGAAGCAAGGAAAAGCCAGAAGGTAGTCCTGTTGAGGGAACTCAGGATACGCCCCAAGATTGGCGACCATGATTTTGACGCCAAGGCAAGGTCCGCCCGGAAATTACTGGACGAAGGGAATAAGGTCAAGCTAACGGTCATGTTCCGCGGGCGGGAAATCACCCATCCTGATCTTGGTTTGAAGTTGATGAAGCGGATGCAAGAATTTGTCAAGGAACAGGGTGCTGTTGAGACTCCGCCGGGTATGGATGGGAGAAGACTGGTAATGGTGCTGGCACCGGTCCCGGGCCAGAAGGCTAAAATAAAAGAGGAGACAAAGAACATCCAAGATGCCAAAGATCAAAACTCATAAGGGAGCGCAGAAGCGCTTTCATATTACTGGTACCGGAAGAATTATGCGTGTTAAAGTGGGTAAAAGCCACCTGCGTGTCAATAAGGCGAAGCGGGTCAGAGGTCTTTACGATGAAATGATAGTCTTATCCCCGGTTGATAGGGCTCGAATAAAAAGATTGTTACCGTACGGAGCGGGTAGATAGGAGGAGTGTTGTGCCACGAGTAAAAGGGGGAGTAACCACGCATCAGCGGCATAAGAAAGTGCTGGAATTGACCAAGGGGCAGCGGGCTACCAGGCACTCTCTTTACCGACGGGCTCACGAATCGATGTTAAAGTCCATGAGCTATGCCTATGAGCACCGCCGTGAGCGAAAGGGCGATATGAGGCGGTTGTGGATTGCCCGGGTCAATGCGGCCAGTCGTCTTCAAGGACTCAAATACAGTGAGCTGGTTGATGGCCTGAGGAAAGCGGGGGTTGAAATCAATCGTAAGATGCTGGCTGATATGGCGGTGAGAGACCTTAATGCTTTTGCCGAGTTAGCCAGTGTGGTGAAAGAAAAAATCCAGGCTTAACACCAGAGAGTCCTGGCAAGTTGATTCTTTCCAGT
>JAQTRN010000014.1:8201-12116 GCA_028711795.1 Dehalococcoidales bacterium
CAGAAACGGCAGGTGCTGCAGGAGAAGCAGATGATTGCAGTGGCTGCCGGAGAGCGTCTGGATGTGACATTACCGGGCCGGTTGACGCCCGGTGGCCGTTTGCACCCGGTGACACAGACCATCTACGAGATATGCGATATATTTATGTCTATGGGATTCCAGGTGGTGGAAGGACCCGAGGTTGAATGGGACTACTACAATTTTGAAGCCCTGAATATCCCGAAGGAACACCCGGCGCGGGATAACATGTCCACCTTCTGGGTTGATTTCAAGAAGAATGATGAGCAACCCATGCTGCTGCGTACGCATACTTCTCCGATGCAGGTCAGGTTTATGGAGAAGGTGCGACCTCCTATTCGGATAGTGGTCCCCGGCCGGGTTTACCGCTATGAGGCGATTGACGCCACTCATTTGCCCATGTTCTACCAGATCGAGGGCCTGGCTGTTGACCGGGGTATTACCCTGGCGGAACTCAAGGGTACGCTGTACGAATTTGCCCGCCGTTTCTTTGGCGCGGACAGAAAAGTGCGTTTTAGGTGTGATTACTTTCCTTTTGTTGAACCCGGCGCTGAGTTGGCCATCGAATGTGCTGTCTGTTGCGGGGCAGGCTGTAGCCTGTGCAAAGGTAGCGGCTGGATAGAGGTGCTGGGGGCGGGTATGGTCCACCCCAGAGTTCTGGAGAGGGCTGGTGTTGACCCTGATGTGTATACCGGTTTTGCCTTTGGCATGGGTATTGAGCGTATGCCAATGCTCCGCTATGGCATTGATGATGTGAGGCTGTTCTACGGCAGTGACCTTAGATTCCTGAGGCAGTTCTGAAAAATGAAAGTCTCGGTTAAATGGCTCAAAGAGTACGTCAATATTAGTCTGCCGCCCACCGACTTATCCAACCGGCTAACTATGGCGGGCATCGAAGTTAAAGGCCAGCAGATAATCGGCGGGAACTGGGAGAACGTGGTTGTTGGCCAGATAATCGATATTAAACCGCACCCCAATGCCGACCGCTTGACCCTACCGACGATAGATGTGGGTAAGGAACAGCACACCGTTGTCTGTGGCGCGCCTAATCTGAAAATTGGCGATAAGATAGCTTTTGCCTATGTCGGCGCTCAACTGATTGACGGCCACACCGGAGAGGTAGGCCGTTTGAAACCGGCGAAGATCCGCGGTGTGGTCTCCGCGGGTATGGTCTGTTCTGAGAAAGAACTGGGCATCTCTGACATGCATGAGGGCATTATGGTCTTGCCCGCCGATGCCCCGGTAGGCACGCCATTAACCGATTACCTGGGTGACACCGTACTTGACCTGGAGGTAACGCCTAATCGTCCCGACTGTCTCTCTACCATCGGCATCGCCAGGGAAATCGCTGTCCTGACGGGTGAAGGCCTGCGTCTTCCCGAAGTAAAGTATCGGGAAGGTGCCTCAGCCACCCAGGAGCAGGTGGCGGTGGAAATCGCTGACTCCGACCTGTGTCCCCGGTATGATGCCAGTATAGTCAATGGAGTAAAAATAGCGGAATCTCCGAAATGGCTGCAGCAGCGCCTGCTGGCCTGCGGTATCCGCCCGATAAACAATGTGGTTGATGTCACCAACTACGTGATGCTGGAGTACGGGCAACCTCTGCATTCCTTCGATTATGACCGGATCGTAGGGAAAAAGATCACGGTGCGGCGGGCGGTTGACGGCGAGGTAATAGATACCCTCGATGGTGTGGCGCGGGCTCTTTCTCGAAACATGCTGGTTATCGCCGATGAGAAACGCGCGGTAGCTGTCGCTGGTGTGATGGGAGGGGCGAACAGCGAAGTTACTGCCGCCACTACCGCGATACTGCTGGAAGCCGCTAATTTTAATCCCGCCAGTATCCACTACACCGCC
The DNA here is from genome assembly GCA_028711795.1 of Dehalococcoidales bacterium. Taxonomy (GTDB): domain Bacteria; phylum Chloroflexota; class Dehalococcoidia; order Dehalococcoidales; family JAQTRN01; genus JAQTRN01. The sequence goes on from JAQTRN010000014.1 coordinate 10,077, forward strand.
CGGCAGTTGCAGTTGCCGAGTGAAGCCTCGATGAGGTTCGAGAGGGGCATCCGCTCTGAGTTGGCCCTGCCGGCACTGAAACGTGCCACCCAGCTACTGGCCGAGCTGGCTGGGGGCGAGGTTAGTCGGGGCCTGATTGATGTTTATCCGGGGAAAGAAGAGCCGAAGCCAATCCGTCTTTCGGCCGATAGAGTGAAAGGTCTGCTTGGCCTTGAGATGGGCCTTGAGCAGATAATATCGCTGCTGGCGTCCCTGGGCTTTGAGTGTTTGGCGGATAGCTCCGGTTCCGAGGTCCGGGTAACGGCCCCCTACTGGCGGAGTGACATCCGCCAACCGGTTGACCTTATCGAGGAAATAGCCCGCATTAACGGCTACGACCGGATTCCGGAGGTCATGCTCAGTCAGCCGGTACCGCGGCATAATCCCGAGCCCATTCTGGGTCTCAAGCAAAAAGTACGGCTCAGTCTGATCGGCTCCGGCTTCCAGGAGATTATCACCTATTCCCTGACCAGCCTGCAATTGATGACCTGGCTCTCACCTGAGCCCCATCCTCTTGACCCTGTTCCCGTCCGCATCGCTAACCCGATGACTGCGGAACAGGAATATCTCCGTGCGAATCTCCGTCCCCACGCCCTGATGGCGGTATCAACGAACCGGCGGCATGAGGATGAAGCCCTGAGGCTTTTTGAACTGGGCCGGGTGTATTGGCCGCGAGACAACGACCTGCCGGAAGAGCCGGAGATTTTGTGTGCGGTGATGTGTGGCTCCAGGCTGAAGAAGTCGTGGCAGGGAGGTGGCGAATCCCCGGACTTCTATGATGCCAAAGGCATTGTTGAAGGCCTATTCAATCAACTGGGTGTCGTGGTTAGTTTTGAAGATGGCCACGATGAAAGTCTGCGTTCTGGCAAACAGGCGGCCATCATCGTCTCCGGCGATAAGCTGGGCGTCATTGGCGAATTGCACCCCAAAGTGGCTGCGGCTTTTGAGATCAATGAGGTCGTGTATCTCTTTGAGCTTAACCTGTCGAAGCTTCTAAACCATGTGGCAGCGCGCAGAGTATTCCAGCCGATACCACGGTTCCCGCCGACCGTCAGAGATATCGCCCTGGTGGTGGATGCCAGTGTAATTCATCAGCGGGTGGTGGATATTATTAAGAGCTTTGATCTGGTAAGTCAGGTCAGTCTTTTTGATGCCTATGCCGGCGAGCAGATACCACCGGGCAAGAAATCTCTCGCCTACCGGATTACCTTCCAGTCCCCGACTCATACGCTCACCGAGTTACTGGTCAATAAGATTCAAGACAAGATTGTTGACCGGCTGTCCCGGGAGCTTGGCGCGACCCTCCGCACTTAATAACCTCTATTCTGAGGTCTCCTGCTTTTGTCATCTCCCCACTATTTCCAAAATTATTCTTTAGAACCATGACAAAAATATTGCGTCCCTAGCTGTCAAACTGTATACTCTAGTCAAATTTATAGACAGATGGCCAGCAATATCAAATATCAGGGAGGGTAGCCGATGGACAAAACAACTGTTAGTCATGGGCGGGACGTCGATTACGGGAGAGTCGGTGCTGGTACTAATGAGTATCGGGACGCAGTGAAGAAACTGATCGAGACCGAGGTCCGGAACGCCATTGACGAGGAAATGAGGAAGGCCGCTCAGGAACTGCTGGAGGAGCAGCGACTGGCGATTCGGCAGATGGTGGAAGAACACCGCTCGGCCATTCGCGAAGCTGTGGAGGAAGAGAAGAAAGCGATCTGGGTGAGGGTAGAGGAACTCAGAAAATCGATATTGAAACTTGGTATTGGGTAGGCTTCGCCAGTTAAGACTATGATTTGACGCACCCTCTACCATACTGGGTGATAGCGAGATTGCCAGTATGCTGGTTCCTGTCCCTTTTGGGAGACACCTGGCACTTTCGTAGATGATTGTCGGAATCCGTGGCTATTTTTTCTGCTCGACCTATTGATATTTGCTGGCGATAAGGTAAAATACTAACAGATTACTGGATAGTGGGTGAAGTACCTGGGAGGGCAG
>JAQTRN010000217.1 GCA_028711795.1 Dehalococcoidales bacterium
ACTCAGCAGACAAAAGTTGTCGTCAGGAGAATTTTTGATGGGTGGCATTTTGATCTATTTCTGAAGCTATAGAGGTCACTGCCGTTAATTCCGCAATAGCCTACTTGAATTGTCTAGACTTAATCTGCAATTTCCGAGACAACAGACGAGAAATAGAGGAGGAAATGCTGTATGTAGTTCAGCGACAATGGAACGTTACTGCAGTAGACACTTCTACCGTAGTCAAGGTAATAGTTGATAGTATGACCTCCCCTTAAAACGATGCCAGATATAGTGTTGCTGTCAAGGGAAAATGTCAGGTATTTATGACGAGCGATTCTGTCAGTGGCGCTGGCAACTGGGCCGCATTTCGTTCGCTTGGCACTGGATATGCGGACCGTCTCGATGGATATGGTGTCGGGCCTCCGGTGACCAGGTACTTCTTTATGGTGTTCCGGCTTATGCCGAGTTCCCTGGCGGTTGCTCGTATTCCCAAGCCCCGGCGTATCGCAGCCTGCACAGCTTTCCAGCGAGCCCGCTGGCGGATTGTAGGCTGGCGGTCTTTTACGCCTGGCAGAGTTCGACGGTGCCAGGAATTAGATCCAGGATTGGCATTATCGTAGCCGAAGCCATCGGTGATCCATTTCGGTAGGGTGGTCGATCTGTTCAAGTTGCAGTTGCCGCTACCTTGCCGTAAGATACCTGGCCGAGGTGGCGCTTCTCGCGTGGGTATCAGCTGTCCCTGATGATACGCGACGATGCTGCCATCCAGACGTAGTTGGATTTCTGCCGTGGCCCCGGCATAGCTGCGCCGATCTTGGTCTGGAAGCAACTGGAGAGTCCGCCAGCGATACTTGACCGTATTGTCCTTGGCCACCTTGCAGTCGTGCTTGAAACACAGAATGGCTCCGATGTCCAGGCCCGTAGCGATTGTCCGATAGGCGGCTCCCTCTTCGGCCGGTGGCACCCCAAAACGTTTGTTGAAGCGAGGCAGATACTCCCAGAGGAGGCGGTTGGCGTCAGTCATATTGTCGACGCCGGCCGCGCGTAACTCCGAGACGAGGCGGTCCTGGAAAGTACCCGCTGCTCTCTCGATCCGTCCCTTCGCCTCCGGGCTGTGGGCGAAGACCGGGCAGACCCCCAGCTCGCGTAGCGCCCGGCCAAACTGGGTCCGCCCACGCTCCGGGGACGAGGACTCCTCCACGATCCCAGACGGCCGCCGCGGGGGCTGGAACACCGCATGCCGGTCGGTGTACACCGCCAGGGGCACCCCCTTGGATTGTATGACGCCCCACAGCAGCTTGAAGTAACCCCGGGTATCTTCGTGCTCCTGGAACAGGGCATACGGGACGGTGCCGGTAGCGTCGTCGATGGCCAGAAGTAGCGTCAGCCACGGTCCACGGCCTTCCAGCCAGTCGTGGTAGCTCCCGTCCAGCTGCAGCAGCACGCCTTCCTGAGGCATACGCTCCCGCCGGCATCGGTGGCGCGGCGGCCGGCGATGCCGGGGACTGGGTAACCCGGCGCCGACCAGGATGCCACGTACCGTGGAGCGCGCCAGCGCCACCCCCTCCCGCTCGGCCAGTAACTCTGTCAGGTGGGTGTGATTGAACCCCCGATATTTCGTTTGGGCCAGCTCAATCACCTGCTGGCGTACCTCCTCTGAGATGCGATTGGCCGGTGGCTGCCCCCTGTTCCCATGGGCCAAGACCTCTGCACCTCCCCTCCGGTAGGCAGATAGGACCCTCCACACATGCCGCTCACTCAACCCCAGGATGCCCGCTGCCCCCCGTGCCCCCATCCCTCCTTGAAGAACCAGATTGAGTACCTGTAGCCGTCCTTGCTCTGCTTCTGTCAATGTCAGTCCTTCTTTCATAATGACTGACATAATCGCTCAACAGTTAGCTACTGACAAAATCCTATGACAACGACACAAGGGTGGCTCAATGATGGTAGTTATTCACACCCAACCCTTTCGCTTACCGATAGAAATCGCGACATCTGCGAGAGTGTAAATTCTGCGTCTTACTACGGGGTCTCTCAAAGACTCGACTAATTTCTTAATGCTATTCGGTTCCATATTGCTACGATTCCCTTCTACTTACGATACTTTCTTGACAAGTGAACATAGAAGATATACGATAGATCACAAACAGTGTTCATGGGTACAGGAGTTATGCTGAAATACATAATAACATCTAAAGCAAAGAGGAGCTTACTAAAGCTGCTTCTTACCAATCCGGACAATGAATTCTATATCAGGGAAATCTCTAGACGTACCGGTGAACCCCTTAACGCTGTGCGGAGAGAACTAGGTTACTTGGAAAAAGCTGGACTGGTCAAAGCACGACACGCAGGAAATCTCAAATACTATTCGGTAGTTAAGGAATTCCCATTCTATCCGGAATTAAAGAGGATAATTTATACCACTGTTGGTCTGGGAGATTATCTGGCAAATAAGTTCAAAGATTCAAAGCAAATTGAACTGGCTTTTGTATATGGCTCGGTTGCCAAGGATGAAGAAACCGCGAAGAGCGATGTCGATCTCTTTGTCGTAGGGGAAATTGATGAGGATGATCTTCATGAGCTTATTTCTCGAGTTGAAAAGGATATTGGACGTGTTATTAACTATACCCTCATGAGCAGAGCAGAATTTGAAAAGAGACTTAAAAACAATAACTCGTTTATTAAGCGCGTTATGGACGAGAAGAAACTGGTGTTAAAAGGAAACCATGATGTCAATTGACCGTCTGGTGAGAGAAGGTAGTATACACCCGTTCCACGCTACTCAAGAAGAGATAGCTAAGGTAATGGATATTGCCAAACGCGACCTTGCCGAAGCCGAGACGATCCAGGGTACGAGTTTGGACTGGACTTTCTCAATAGCCTATAACGCCGTGTTGCAGGCCTGCAGAGCCTACATGTTTCATATGGGATACCGCCCTGCGAGTTCAGAAGCTCATAAGGCTACTTTTGAGTTCATGCAAATCGCTGTGGATGAATCAATGAGGCAAACTATTGACTACTTTGACCGGGCTAGGAAAAAACGC
>JAQTRN010000218.1 GCA_028711795.1 Dehalococcoidales bacterium
CACTACTGCGCACGTCTATCCTCACCAGATAGCCTTTAACATACTACCCGAAATAGATGTATTCCTGGACAACGGGTACACCAAAGAAGAGTGGAAGATGGTGGAAGAGACCCGGAAGATAATGCACACCGATAATATCGCTATCTCGGCAACCTGCGCTAGAGTCCCGGTATACATTGGCCACAGCGAGGTAGTGAACATCGAGTTTACCGAAGCGATGCCGCCTGACGAAGCCCGCCGCATTCTGGCCCTGGCGCCGGGGGTGAAGGTACTGGATGACCCGACCGTCAGCCTGTACCCGCAGCCATGGTCGGCCGCCGGCACCGATGATGTCTTCGTCGGCCGTATCCGTCAGGACGCCTCACACCCTAAGGGACTGACCATGTGGGTGGTAGCCGATAACATTCGCAAAGGCGCCGCCCTGAACGCCGTTCAAATCGCCGAAGAGGTGATCAAAAGAGATTGGCTTCATCCAAGGAGGTAAGACAATGAAAGAGCTGGGCCGATTGTTAACCGCCATGGTAACCCCCTTCGACAAAGAGGGCAAAGTTGACTATGGGCAAGCCAAGAAGTTGGCCTTAGCCCTGATCAACTCGGGAAGTGACGGGGTCATAGTGTCCGGTACCACGGGAGAGTCACCGACACTCAGTACAGAGGAAAAGCTACGCCTGTTTACTGAAGTAAAAGCGACCCTGGGCAACCGGGGAGCCGTAGTTGCCGGCACCGGTAACTACAATACCGCAGAGAGCGTTGAACTAACTAAAGAAGCGGAGAAGCTCGGAGTTGATGGCTGCCTCCTGGTTGTTCCCTACTACAATAAGCCCACCCAGGAAGGTTTATACCAGCACTTTAAGACCATCGCTCAGAGCACGAGCCTACCTTGCATTGTCTATAACGTACCCTCGCGCACCATTACTAATCTGGCGCCGGAAACTGCGGTCAAATTGAGCCAGATAGGCAACATCGTCGGTGTCAAAGAAGCCAGCGGCAACCTGGAGCAAATCGCCAAGATCATCAGCAACGCCAGGAAGGGTTTCCGTATCTGGAGCGGGAACGACAGCGATACCTTCCCCATACTGGCGATCGGCGGTTACGGCATCATCAGTGTCGCTTCTCATCTGGTGGGCAAACAAATCAAAGAAATGATTGATAGCTTTGTCAGCGGCCAGATAGAAAAAGCGGCGGAGATACACCGGCGCCTGCTCCCCCTGGTTAATGCCCTGTTTATCGTCTCTAACCCCATACCGGTCAAATTCGCCGTTAATTATGTCGGCTTTAATGCCGGGAAACCACGCCTGCCGCTAGTCGAGCCCGACGAGAAAACAGCCGCCACCATTAAAGATACGCTGAAGAACTACAAGATTGACCTGCCGGTATAAGGGATAAACTGGTTAATCGGTCTCTGCGGGAACAGGGGTAGTTTTTAGCACCATAGCGCCACCGTGGTGAAAGACCTCAATGGTCCGGAGCCAGTGCTCGCTGTCCTCCCGCGGATAATCGGTCCGATAGTGGGCGCCACGGCTCTCAGTCCGCAATTGGGCGGCGCGGGTGACCATCTCCGCCACAGTCAGCATACTGGACAATTTGATGACCCGGAGCGCTTCGGGATAGGAAGCTGCCGTAATTTTCGCCAGACGTTCCCGCAGCGCTAGTATACCGTTCAGAGCATCCGCAAGATGCTGCCCATCACGGAGAACACCAACCCGGTCCCACATGATTTGCTGTAGCGACGGCTGTACCTCATTCAGGCTTTCCCTTCCTACAGTCGAGGTTATTTCTTTTAACCGGGAAGTCTCCCCAACTATCTCCTCCGGAGGAACGGACGCCGGTCTCATTCCACCAGCCAGGGCAGCCGCCCGGTCGCCGGCGATAGTACCGAAAGCCAGGGCGGCGCTAATGGCGTTCCCGCCAAGACGGTTGGCCCCGTGAATACCGCCGCCGACCTCGCCAGCGGCATATAGTCCATCAATACCAGTCTCGGCGCAACCGTTTATTTTTACGCCACCCATGAAGAAATGCACCGTCGGGGCCACTATTAACCTGTCCTCCGGCCCCATCAGACCACCGCGACGATAGTCTCTGGCCCTCTCTTCCGGTATACCCGTGAAATCGAAGACGACGCCACCATCGATACCACGACCTTCAATAACCTCGGTCATTACCAGCCGTGCCAATAAATCCCTGGTGGCCGAAATAATATCGCTCACTCCGTGTCGCTGCAGGATGTCGTCACCCAGAGCATTCCGGATAACGCCGCCCGCCGGCAGTAGCCGTTCGTAGAGACACATCTGGCTACCATTCTTGCCCCAGGCCGCGGGGTAAAACTGCACAAACTCCATGTCCCGTAAAACGGCGCCGGCTTCATAGGCCAGGGCATAACCATCACCGGTCAATCCGGAGGCATTGTTGGTCCGGAGATAAATCCGGCCGGCGCCACCGGTAGCCAGAATAGTAGATTTCGCCCCGAACACGCGTAACCACCCTTCGCTATCCACCCCCAGCACCCCGGTGACTCGACCTCCGGTCCGCAATAACCTGGTAACCAGGACTCCCTCAATGAAGCGCACGCCGATACTGGCAGCATACTGCCGCATCGGCCGGGTGATATTGATACCCCGATAATCGCCAGCGGTGATATTCCTGGGATAAGTGTGTCCGGGCGTATGCACTACGGATATTTCGGCATTGCGCCGCCGGAATTGGACGCCAAATTCGACCAGGTCAGCCACCTGCTGCCGAACAGCGTCCACCATCCTGGTAACCAGCCTCCGGTCATTCATCAGCCGGCCGGCGGTAATAGTGTCCTTAAAATGGACCTCGGGAGAATCACCGGGATTTTTCCAGACGCCGGTGACAGCAAAGGTGGCTTTCGAGATAGCGGAATTGTTTCTCAGGCCGACCGGTGATTCGGAGACCAGCAGCACGTCCCGGTCGTGCCTCCTGGCAGCAATGGCCGCTCTTAATCCGGCAATCCCGCCACCGATTACCAGCACATCGACATTGATTTCCGGGGCTGTTCGCC
>JAQTRN010000219.1 GCA_028711795.1 Dehalococcoidales bacterium
CCTCTTTGAAGGAATAAACGATTCCCGCGAACAGGTGGCTTCGCTGGCGCGTTTGCTTGCCGGCTTGAACTTACATGTTAACCTGATACTGGCTAACCAGCCCTGGCAGTCACAATTTCAACCACCGGCGCCGGCCGCTGTTCTGGCTTTTCAGGAGGAACTCAGACGGTGGGGTGTCAAATGTACTCTCCGGCGGAGCAAGGGCCTGGATATCAATGCTGGTTGTGGTCAGCTACGCAGTCGCTTGCTGGCGTCGGCTGGTAAATAACAAGTAACTATAGCCATCCATGCCGATTCTGGCTGTTAGCTCTGGCGCTCTTTTATGGTTGTTTTGTACCAGTCCAGTATCTCGCTACCCGTCATAAAGAGGACGCCGTGATGGCTTTTGATATACTGGAATATCCGGTCGAAATAGCAGATACGGTGTGGCACTCCGGTGATGTAGGGATGAACGGCGATGGCCATAATCCGGGCGCTCTGCGCTCCTTCTTCATAGAGAGCGTCGAACTGGTCTTTAGCCCGCTCGAAGATCTCCGGTGAACGGTGGTGCTGGATGATGTAGATGGGGATATCGTTGATTTCCAGCGTGTAGGGAATAGAAAAGAGCGAGCCCTTCTTCACCTTCATCGCGTAGGGCTGGTCGTCATTGACCCAGTCACAGACGTATTCAATCCCCTCCTCGGCCAGTATATCCGGTGTGTTGAAGGTCTCGACCAGTCCGGGGCCCATCCAGCCGCGGGGGGCTTTACCGGTCTTTTCCCGTATTACCTGAATAGTCTGTCTGATGACCGCCCGTTCGTCCTTTTCCAGATTGATAGCCCGCTGGATGAAGCTATGCCCGAAAAGCTCCCAATCACTCTTGACGCACTCCTCTACAATACGAGGGTAGGAGTTGCAGACGGATGCATTCAGGCTAACACTGGCTTTTACCTGATGTCTATCAAGTACTTCCTTCAACCGCCAGAAACCCACCCGCAGTCCATACTCGAACCACCCATAGTTGGTAATATCCGGCACGACGGTCACTCCCTGTGGTGGCGGCAGTACGGTACGGGCCATGGGCGCTTTGATGTCCCACTCCTCAACATTAACGATTACCCAGACGGCTACCCGGGCATTACCGGGCAGCTTCAGGGGCTGGCGGTCGATAATCGGAACATAATCGGCACGGAGATCGCTCATAATCTCTCCTTTCTGTCTTTCTCAGCCGTATTTTATTGGGGTGCGGAACATATCCCGGATGCGGTCCAGTTCCCTGGTGCAGCTTAGAGCCAGAATCAATTTTACTCTGGCTTTGGGCCCGTTGAGACCGGGAGCGGCGATGACTCCCAATTCCCACAGGTGTTTTTCACTGCCGACGAAGGCGTAGGCGTCTTCCAGGACGAGGCTTTCATAGCACCGGCTGGTGAGGACCACCGGCTTGCCCGTCTGTAGCAGGTCTTTTATTTCGGCAGTAATGGCTTCAGACACATGGCCCACTCCGGCCCCTTCAACGATGACGCCGTCAACCACCGGGTCTCTGACCGCTTTAAAGAGAAAGCCACTCATGCCGATAGTGAACTTGATTAGTTCGACCTCGGCGGTAATCTCTTCAACCGGGATGGCTTCCCGTAGTACTCTGTTCCGGACGAACTGCACCTTTCTGCCGTAAATAACGCCCAGTGGCCCGAACAGCGGACTCCGGAAGGCATTGACCTGTGTGGAACTGGCTTTGGTAACTTCTCTAGCAGGATGAATTTCATTATTAAAAGTAACCATGACACCTTTGGAGAGTGACTGGTCGTCGGCGGCGGTCAGTATCGAGTTGAACAGGTTGGCCGGACCGTCAGCGCTAAGCAACGAGGCGTTCCGCATCGCCCCGGTAACTATCACCGGGTTATCATCGGTTAGCAGTAGGTCGAGGGCGTAGGATGTCTCCTCGATGGTATCCGTCCCCTGCGTGATGACCACGCCATCGGCCTGGTTTCGCCGGAAGAGTTCACGAATAATTTTGCTTATTTCCAGGACATCGCTCAGGAGTATATGAGGTCCCGGCTTATTGCTAAAGTTGATAATGTCTATCCGGGCGATATCCTGTAAAGATGGCATGCTCCTCAGGATATCTTCACCACTTAAAAGGGGAACCGCACCGCCGGTCTTGGGGTCGACTCCCATAGCTATCGTTCCGCCCGTGAAGATGATGGTCACTCGTTTGCTGGACATTGGCTTTTAGTCCTTTCGGGCATCGTTAGCCTGAAGCTCTGATCGCTCCTAACCACATGCCGCTCAGATGGCCATATATTATAGGGGTCACTCTTGCACTGTCAATACAGCTAGCCATATCTCACTTACGCCTCGGGTTTTGGGCCTGCCACTCTTGGGCGTACTCTGCATAGGTACAGAAGCTGGTTCCGGGATGTCCCAGGACGTATGGGATGAACCGCTCGTGGAGCATGACGATCATTTGTGGCCGGCCGCTGGTGTCTGGATGTATCGTTATCGGAAAGACTCCCTCTCCTTTCCGGTACAAAAAATCAAATTGTGCCTTCCACATATCGAATAACACATCAGGCGATACCCAGCCGAAGCTATTGGGAGCTTTTTTGATAAACATCGTCGGCGGCAGATCGTCCAGGTACCAATTGGCCGGAATCTCGATCAGGTCAGTCTCTTTCCCAAACTCCATCGGCCGCATCCACGTCTCCGGGTCCCGACTGTAGTCAATGGGGAACCACTTATCGCCCGCGCGGACATAATAGGCTTCGAAATCACGGTGCATCAGGCTGCTATCGTACAGAATACCGTGTTTGAGCAGCAGATCGTTGGTCACGCGGCTGAATTCCCACCAGGGCGCCCGATAGCCGACTGGCTTCTTCCCGGTCAGTTTTTCACAAACGTTGATACAACGGACCATGACTTTCTCTTCCTGTTCCGGACTCATGGCGATCGGGTTTTCGTGCGAATAACCATGCAGCCCGATTTCATGGCCTTCGGCGAATATCCGC
>JAQTRN010000220.1 GCA_028711795.1 Dehalococcoidales bacterium
CATGCCCGCTGATCACAGATGCGATAACATCAGGAGTTTTAGCAGAATTCTTGTATTCCTCGGCCAGACGAGAGTTCCTTGAAACTGTACCTGTTCAACCCTTCTTCCGGCACATGGGAGGTCGTTGCCGGCAGCTCGGTTGACACTACCGCGACTCCGCCATACATTTACGCCACGGTCACCCACCTGAGCCAGTATGGCGGCTTCGGCAGCGCGGTAACGGCTGCACCTAACCCGCCCGGTGGCGGTGGAGGAGCGCCTGCGCCCGCGCCCGGCATTAATATCTTCGGTGTTTACGTTAATTCTCTGGGCCAGTTCCTGGTCAGCGTTACGGCCGTTTCCGATGATAGCCTGGCGACGTTAAGCATTCCTCAAAATACCATCGGTAAAGATGCGAGCGGGCTGCCGCTAGATACCATTACCATGATGCGAGTAACGACACAACCGCTGCCCGTAACCTTGCCGAGTGGCGTGATAATGCCGGGCTACCTCTACGAAATGGGGCCGGGAGGGGCTACCTTCAGTCCGAACGTGGTTTTAACTATCAGGTATGACCCCTCGCTGCTGCCGCCTGGCTTTAACGAGAACAACCTCAAGATTGGCTACTGGAATCCTGATACCGGTGAGTGGGTATTGCTCGGTGGAGTCAATGTAAATACTGCCGCCCACTTAGCCAGTGTGCCAATAAGCCACTTCACCTATTACGCGGTGCTGGCATACACCACCCTCGCGCCCACGCCTACGCCTACACCGACGGCGACGGTCACGCCGACTCCTACGCCAGCGGCAACGCCTACACCTAAACCCACGGCCTCCCCGACGCCGACAGTAACCCCGCCGTCGTCTCCAACACCTACGGCCAGCGTTTCGCCAACGGCGTCGCCAGCGGCATCCCCCACTCCTCCCGTTACTTCACCCGTGGCGCCACCGCCGCCCCCGCCGTCCGGAACCAATATCTGGCTGATTATCGGTATTATCGTTGTGGTCGCGGCTATCGTCGCCGGGTACCTGATCTGGAGAAGACGCCGCGCGATATAACCTTCTGTTAAATGCTTCCTGAAAAATTTGGGACCCGGTCAAGAGATCGGGTCCCGGTTTTTTTGGAGGTACTAACGGTCTCATTATTTGTGAACATGGGTAACTTTTTAACCTTTCCCCTGTGTCCCCTTTCCAGCCCGAATCGTCCGGTATTTAAGGAATATCATCTGGCTGGAATAGGGAAAACAGGTAAAGAAGGGGCGGCCCCTTCTCTTGTTCTCCCCTTCTCAACAAGAATATGACAGGATTAGACGATGTAACCTGTTAGGAAGGGGGTAGGTGATAGGAAAAATTGATATTGACCTTAAAAAGAGAAAGTCTATACTATATTGAGATTAGTAGTAAGTTTATTTACCTGACGCTGCCCATCATCGATTCATGGAGTATCCCGTTAGTAGCAAGTACCTGCCCAAGCGAAAAATTGAACGGCCTGCCATTAAAATCGGTGACACGTCCACCCGCCTCGGTTACCAGCAGGGTTCCGGCCGCATAGTCCCAGGGCTGATTGCCGGACACGCAAAACCCATCAACGCGCCCGCAGGCCACGTTGCACAACGCCAGGGCTGTAGAACCGTCGCGCCGAAGTGCCTGGCTGCAATACAAAAGCCTGGTAAAACAGTCAATACTTTTCCGAAAATCTTCCGAATCGCGATCATAAGGGAACGATATCGCAAGCAGGCTTTCATTAATAGCTGCGACGCGGGAGACTCGTATCGGGGAATCATTCAGGAAGGCTCCCTTCCCCTTTTCGGCAGCAAATAGCTCATTGGTCGCGGGATTGAAAACAACGCCGAGCACCACCTCGTCCCGGCAGGCCAGCGCGATAGATACGGCAAAATGGCCATAGCCGTGCATGAAATTGACGGTACCGTCAAGGGGATCTATTATCCACGTGTATTCTGACTCCGGCCCGAGCCTGCCTTTTTCTTCGGAGAGTATGGCATGTTCGGGGAACCGTGTGCTCAGGACTTTCAGGACCAGCTCTTCGGCGCCCCTGTCTGCAGAAGTGCACGGGTTGGCATGACCGGTGTCCTTGTAGCTTATGCCTACCGCAGTTCGGAAGCTCTTGACCAGGTATGCTCCGGCTTCCCGGGCGGCGTTGGCGGCGATTTCAAGGGTTGTATCCACGACTGTTTTCCTCCAGCTTGTACCACGCCTAAAGCGATCTCATTATAATGATATATCGGAAACAGGGTCAAACATTGCTGTCGGCCTGTATGCTCTTCCCTGGTTTGGTACCTGACTTTTTTCAACATACATTTAGCGGGCAATCCGAAATGAATATTTGAATAGTCTACTTACTAAAGATCTCATTATTGTGTGGACATGGGTAACTGTTTCACCTTTCCGCATTGTCCCCTTTCCAGCCCGAATCGTCCGGTATTTAAGGAATATCATCTGGCTGGAAAGGGTAGGACAGGTAGAGAAGAGGCTTCGGCCCTTCTCTTGTTTCCTTCCCTTCCCAACAAGAATATATGACAGGATTTATAGTGTCTCAGCAATGCCTTGACAATGTCTGTCATTCCGGACTTGATCCGGAATCCAGTCGTTGCTATCTGGATTCCCGCCTGCGAGTTTGTGAATAAATAGGCCAAGCCTCATAATATATCAAACGGAGGCTGAGGCATAAGATGAACCAGACGGTTTTGCCAATAGAGCTACCTGATACGAGGCGTTCACAGGAGGTTGGGCTGACGCAATGTGGCGATGTGAGGGTAAGGAAGCCGGTACGCAATCAGGCGGAAATGTTAGTACGAGACCTGGACAGTCTGGTAGCTGAAGACCATCCTGCACGTGCCATATGGGACTTTCTAAGTAAGCTGGATTTAGCTGTTTTTTATCGCTCCATAAGAGTGACGTTAGATCAGCCCGGCAGGCCCGCGAGTGATCCGCAGGTGTTACTGGCCTTATGGGTGTATGCCACAGTTGAGGGAGTGGGCAGTG
>JAQTRN010000221.1 GCA_028711795.1 Dehalococcoidales bacterium
CTTAGTCGTCGTTGGGTTTCTCGCCTACGCCGCCCTCTTTGTCCGGGATGCCGGCGCCCGAACCGAGGAACTGCGCGCGCAACTGACCTCTACCCAAGGCACTATCGCCCAAACTCGGAAAGAAATAGCTGACCTCAAAGTCCAGGCCGAGAGTATTCGTACCCAGATTCAACCGGCACTGACTCTGGCGGACTCCTTTGATAGTACGATTACCAGATTAAACTATGAGCGTGCCGACGTTGATGGCGATCTGAACCAGATTGTAAAGCTGGCTCAGGCGAACGTGGTACTGACTAGGATGAACCATACAGGGAACACGGTAACCGTAAGCGGCACCGCTCCAGATGAGACGAACATCCTGACATACGCTAAAAACCTGAGGTCCAGTGGCCAATTTAAGGGAGTCATCGTAACGTCCATTACCCGGGAGGAAGCTGAAGAGGAACAAAGCAAACCACTCGATTTCGAACTACGCCTGGTAAACTAAAGGAGGGAATGTGGATATTCTCTCATTGATCCGGACAGCAAAAACAAAAACAGCGACTGATGTGCATCTGGTATCGGCCACGCCACCGCTATTCCGTGTCAACGGCTCCCTGGAGCCGGTGGATGGGTTGCCGTCACTGACCGCCGAGGATATAAGTGATGGATTCTTCCAGATCACCACCCCGGAGGAACGGGAACACTTTCACCGCAACCTGGAGCTGGACTTCGGCTACACCCTGCCGGGTGTGGGGCGCATCCGCTGTAACGCGGCACAGCAGCGCGGGGCGATCAGCCTGGCACTACGTCTATTACCGTTCACGATACCGACGGTAGAGGAGCTGGAGCTACCGGATATCTGCAAGGACCTGATTATGAAGCCCCGGGGACTGATCATGGTCACCGGGCCGACCGGTAGCGGCAAGACGACGACCCTGGCGGCCATGCTCCAGCACCTGAACCAGAACGAGACGCACCACATCCTCACCATCGAAGACCCGATCGAGTACATTCACCCCAGCATCAAGTGCGCGGTGACGCAGCGCGAGCTGGGCAGCGATACCTTATCCTTCGCCCAGGCTTTGAAGCACGCCCTGCGCCAGGACCCGGACGTAATACTGGTGGGCGAAATGCGGGACCTGGAAACGGCCGCTTCGGTATTGACCCTGGCCGAGACCGGGCACCTCATTCTGACCACCGGCCATGCTCCCAGCGCCACCCAGGCGATGGAAAGAGTCATCGACATGTTCCCGCCACACGAACGCTACCTGGCCCAGACCCGGCTGGCTTCGCTGATCGTCGGCGTCCTGTGCCAGGCGTTGGTCCCTCGGGCCGACGGTACTGGCAGAATCGCCGCCGTGGAAATCATGCTGGGCAACCCGCCGGTACGCGCCCTGATCCGTGAGGGAAAAATCTACCAGTTACCTAACGTTATCCGCACCCATCGAGAAATGGGCATGATTTCGCTGGACGAAGCCCTGGTCAATTTATATCTCAAGCGGACCATCACCGGCGAAACCGTGCTTGATTTCTGCAACGACCGCCAGGAAGTGGAAAAGCTCATCGGCAAGGTGGGCATCCGGTAGCCCCCGACTGGCTCTTCCTGGCGTTACTCAAGCCACACAACGACTACCGGTCAATCCTCCGGTCACCATCTATGGAACCGATGACTGGCCACCAATACTAGACCTCCCGCATATAGAAAGCCCTATACTTTTGACAGTACAGGGCTTTCTATACTTTGATAGCCACTGGCTATGTGAAACTATCGGTAGTCAATTGGCTGCTATTCCGGGATCGCCTCAGTTAGGGTCGGGCCCGCTCCCTTCAGCCCAGATTGGTGAATAGTCCGCCTCTCCCTGTTCTGCGCGTGGGCCTTCTGGGCTGCCTTCTCCGTCCAAGTTAGTGGCGTGTACCGGGACCATCACACTATGATCGCTGGGCGATACGTTGAAATACCGGCCGTCAATCAACTGAAAGTTGTCCGACTTACCGTGCTCGCCAGCCTGACCACCCACCATGGGTTCGACGTAGGCATCTATTTTATCTGGTGACGCGGCGTAGACTACATTCGCAGTCAGGACAAAAATCAGCAACGCGATCATCAACCCTAAGAACACTCTTTTCATGCTGTATCACCTCCTTGTCTCAAGTTTCGTTTTCCCAGGTTCGGGATTATCCAGGATTATCAAGATTAATGGGTAATAGTTACTCTCTTACAGTACGATAGGTTAACGGCTGTGTCAAGATAGTCAAACCTCAATTTAGTTCCCAATCTTCCTAGCTGAACTCACAGAATGCGATTACGACGTGAGAGTGTCCGGAAGCGAAAACAAAAACTCACCGTAAGGCTTGATAACGCCTTCCCGGTGAGTTTTGCTCGACCCGATTACACGTGTCTGACTACAATCCTTGAATATCTAACAACTAGTTTACATCCTGGCTCCCGCCAGTGCTACCTCACCATGGCCTACGGAGCTCTTACCCATTTCTGGCTAAGTGCATTCCACGTAATGCCATCCCCCCAACCACCGGCGATTTCAGGATCCGCGGCCGTTATTGAACCGCTACTATCGAATGTGTACTCTGCTTTAAGAGTACCGCTGTAGTAACTATCGAAACCAGCTACAGTCGAGTCTGTTGGCCAGGCCGGCGGGTCCTGCTCGGCGTAGTAGCCCGTAGCTCCCGTCTTCACGTTGGCCGCCTCAGAGTTAGCAGCGTTCAAAGTACCGCTGATCATGAAGCCAGCCGCATTGGGGATAATGACGGCGGCCAGAATGCCTAGAATAGCCACCACAATGAGCAGTTCGACCAGAGTGAACCCCTTTTCCCCATAATGGAACTTGCGCAAGAACCTTTTCACCATATTTTCTCCCTCCTTTAGTTATTTGAGTTAAGGTTCAGTTACATTTTGTATTCTATAGTGTAGTCTGCCGAGCGTCAATAGTCAAATAGTAGTAGCCAGAAAGTATTATATTAGGACTATTGG
>JAQTRN010000222.1 GCA_028711795.1 Dehalococcoidales bacterium
TACTTCGTGGTAGTGTTAGCAGTGAGGGAATAGCCCGGTCTCAACTTAAGGGCCGGCTGATGGCGTTGCGACCGGTCTCGGTCAGCGATGTGGATGGTACCCGGCTGGTCTTTGAAGATGGCTGGCTGTTGGTGCGGGCATCGGGGACTGAACCGAAAATAAGAATCACCGCCGAGGCGAGGACTGAAGCCCGGGTGCGCCAGATATATAATGACGGTATCAGGGCGGTCCAGAATAATGTTAGTGAGGCGAGGTAATTGAAGGCGGTCATTCTAGCGGCGGGAGAGGGCAGTCGGATGCGGCCTTTGACCTATACGAGGCCGAAAGTGATGTTGCCGCTAGCCAATAGACCTATCCTGGAACACCTGCTCATCGCAGCCAGACAGGCGGGCATTAACGACTTTGTTTTCGTGGTCGGCTACCGTGATGAGCAGGTGCGCGATTACTTTGGCGATGGCGAACGGTGGGGGGTGAGTATCGACTATGTGGCCCAGCGAAAGCAATTGGGTACGGCCGATGCTATTAAAATGGCGGAAGGCCTGGTAACGGGCAACTTTCTGGTGATGAATGGGGATATGCTGGTCAATCAGAGTGACATTAGCGGTCTGGCCAGCCAAAATCATAATACTCTGGGAGTGTTTGAAACTGGCGATACCACTGGCCTTGGAGTGGTTACCGTTACCGGGGAGAGGATAGTCCGTATCTACGAAAAGACAGAAAGCCCGCCGTCACACTTGGCTAATGCCGGTCTGTACCTTTTTACACCGGATATATTTCCGGCGATATCAAGGACCCCGAAATCACCGCGCGGGGAGTATGAAATAACTACCACTCTACAATCGCTGATCGACCAGGGGCAGTCGGTCCGGCATCATAAGATTGACTACTGGCTTGATCTCAGCTATCCCTGGGACTTGCTGTCCGCCAACGAGTCCCTGATGGCCGGGATGACGTCCGGGAACCTGGGCGAGATTGAAGATAATGTGGTCACCAAAGGAATGGTCTCCATCGGTCAAGGTACTGTAGTCAGGGCGGGCTCTTATATCGTTGGCCCGGTGATAATCGGCCAGCATTGTGAAATTGGCCCTAACTGCTACATCCGGCCGTGCACCGCCATCGGGGATGACTGTCATCTCGGTGGCGCCGTCGAAGTCAAGAACTCGATAGTCATGAAGGGCACTAAAATACCCCACCATAACTACGTGGGGGATAGTATCATTGGCGAAGGGTGCAATCTGGGTGCCGGGACCAAGATCGCCAATCTCCGGCTGGACAAGGGTAATATCCGGGTGGATGGTATTGATACCCGAAGGCGTAAATTAGGTGCTATCATCGGGGACAGGGTGGAAACGGGGATCAATGTCAGCATCAATACCGGTACGGTAATCGGTAACAACACATGGATTGGGCCCGGGGCGGTGGTCAGTGGCGTTATTTCCCCGGACTCGATGATATTTTGAAGGAGGGAGCGATGGACCAGGCAGTGATTCTAGCCGCCGGCGAAGGGCAGAGACTGAGACCGTTTACGGCTACTAAGCCCAAAGTGATGCTGCCTATTGCCGGTAGGCCGATACTCACCTATGTGGTCGAGTCTCTGGCCAGGAACGGTATCCGCAAGATCGTACTGGTTGTCGGCTACCGAAGGGAGCAGGTGTTTGACTATCTGGGCTCGGGAGAACAGTTCGGGGTGGAGATATCCTATATCAATCAGGAGCGGCAACTGGGCACCGCCCATGCCCTGGCGCAGGCTAAAGAGGCGGTCGCCGGCGAGTTCTTGGTTTTACCGGGGGATAACTTGATCGAACCGGATACTATAGCTCGCTTTGTCAATGTGAGGCCGCCGGCGGTGCTGGTCAAAAGAGTGGATAACCCGTTGAGATACGGAGTGGTTATCACCGAGGGAGATCAGGTGCAGAATATCGCGGAGAAGCCACAAGAGGCCAGAAGCAACCTGATCAATACCGGAATTTACGCCTTCACCACGGCAGTCTTTGGGTTCATTGAAGACCGGCTGGATATCCCGGATGTCATTAATAATATGCTCTCCCTGGGTCAGTCAATCACGGCTACGGAAACGACCGGCACCTGGCTCGATGTCGTCTACCCGTGGGACATTCTGAGCCTTAATAGCGCCATCCTGCGCCAGTTCAAGGCCCGGTCAGGCGGCACTATTGAGACCGGCGTCTCCCTTAAAGGCCCGGTTTTAGTGGGGAAGGACACAGTGATAAGATCGAACTCCTACATCGTCGGGCCAGTAGTGATCGGTAACAACTGTGATATTGGGCCCAATGTTTGTATCCTGCCGGCCACCAGTATCGGGGATAACGTGGCTATCTCGCCGTTCAGCGAGGTGAAAGGTAGCGTGATCAGTAACGATGTGAATATCGGGCCGGGATGTATTATCGAAGATTCGGTTATTGATAGCGGTTGTGTCATCCGTGGCCACGTTACCGCGGGGAGCGGTGAAGCCGATATCGAGATTAATGAGGAACATCACCGGGTAAATATCGGCGCCATGCTGGGAGAAAGCTGTAATCTGGGTAACGGAGTTGTCATCCAACCCGGTACTATTGTCGGTAATTATTGCCGTGTTCAGGCGTTCAAGATGATTAGCGGCAAGCTGCCGGACAAGGCCCTGGTGTTCTAGCGATGTGTGGTATTGTCGGTTATATCGGCCATAAACAGGCTCAGCCTATCCTGCTCAATTGTCTGGCGAAACTGGAGTACCGCGGGTATGATTCCTGCGGTATTGCGGTGGCCGGTGAAGGCATTAAAATATATAAGGACGCTATCCGGGTGGGTGAGCTGGCGAAAACGGCGCCACGATTTGACGGGACAATTGGTATCGGCCACACCCGGTGGGCGACTCATGGTGAGCCCTCACGGATAAACGCTCATCCCCATGGTGACTGTGCCGGTAATATCATGGTAGTACACAATGGCGTGATCAACAACTTCCAG
>JAQTRN010000223.1 GCA_028711795.1 Dehalococcoidales bacterium
GCGCGTGCGCAAGCTTCACGGCCGGATCGCGGTTTCCAAGTCGGCTATGGAGTTTGCCAGTACCAACGTCCCCGCTGGCCGTTATGAGATTATCCCCAATGGTATTGACATTGGGCACTTCTCACCGGATGTATTGCCGTTTAGTGAGTTCTGTGATGACAAGCTGAATATTTTGTTTGTGGGACGGCTGGAGAGTCGTAAAGGTTTGAAATATCTACTGCAGGCGTTCCGCTACGTCAAGGCGGAGGTGCCGAAATCACGTTTAATCGTGGTCGGCCCCGGTACCAGGCTGCGTAAGGGATACGAGAAGCAAGTAGCCCGTGACCACCTGACGGACGTTGTTTTCGTGGGTTACGCCTCTTATGAGGAGCTTCCCCGGTACTATAAAACGGCAGACATCTTCTGTGCTCCGGCCACCGGGCGGGAGAGCTTCGGGATTGTACTGCTGGAAGCGATGGCTGTCGGTAAGCCGATCGTTGCCTCCAATATCGAAGGCTATGCCGGTGTGGTTACCCACGGTGCCGATGGCTTGCTGGTGCCGCCCCGGGATGAGAAAGCCCTGGCCAAGGCTTTGCTCTCGCTCATGGCTGATGAGTCACTTCGGGAGCAGATGGGGGCTCGTGGCCGGCTCAAGGCAATGGACTACAGTTGGGAACATGTTTCCCGCCGGGTGCTCGAATTCTATAGGCAAGTCCTTAAAGAACATGGGCGGTCCGACCTGGCGGACATTCAGGCGATACCGGTCTAACCGTTGGTCAGTAATGATAGGGAATATCCGGAAAGTGATGGTGAATGGCGGAGTTGTCCCGGATTCGTAAGGCTTTAGCTAGCCGTTTTACTGAGCCGGTGGTGCGGCTTTTAAGCAAAACACCAATCACTCCGAGCAACCTGACCTGGTTTGGTTTTCTACTGACCATAGGTGCGGCGGTGCTCATTGCCCGGGATCTATTACTGGCCGCTGGCCTGGTGGTACTGGTGGCGGGGTTCTTTGATACTCTCGACGGGGCACTGGCGCGTCACACCAACCGGGTGACAATTTTTGGTGCGGTGCTTGATTCGACTCTTGACCGCCTGTCAGAATCGGCATTGCTGATCGGTATTCTGGTGCTGTATGCCGGCGAGCCATCGATTTGGCCGGTACTGCTGGTGGGTGTTACCCTGGTTGGCTCGTTAGCGGTGAGCTACATCCGGGCTAGAGCTGAGGCTCTGGATCTGGAATGCCAGGTAGGCTGGTTTACCCGGACGGAGAGGGTAATCGTGCTCGCTCTGGGTCTGTTACTGGACCAGTTGGTGATCGCCCTGGCGGTCATAGCCGTGTTTAGCTTTGTTACCGTTTTTCAGAGGTTATTTCATGTCTGGCGGAAAACCAGGGTCCAATAGCTTTCCGCAGTCGGTTGTGCTATAAGTAAGATATCTCGGTGAATGGGGGAGGCCATGCCAGTTATTGCGATTATCGGAGCTCAATGGGGAGACGAGGGAAAAGGTAAAATAGTTGACATGCTTGCCCAGAAGGCAAGAGTCGTCGTTCGTTTTTCCGGGGGTGACAACGCTGGCCACACGGTGATTAATCCCGGCGGTGAGTTTAGGCTACACCTGGTCCCATCCGGCATCTTCTATCCGAACGTTGATTGCATCATCGGTAATGGTGTGGTCATCAACCCGGCAGTGCTCATCGGCGAAGTCGACCAGCTCCGACAGCGTGGGGTGGATACCAGCCGGCTGTTCATCAGCGACCGGGCGCATTTGATTATGCCTTATCATATTCTCTTTGATGGTCTGGAGGAAACCTTGCGGGGTGGTAAGGCGTTGGGGACTACGCGGCGTGGCATCGGTCCGGCATTCGCCGACAAGGTGGCCAGACTGGGCATCAGGACTGGCGACCTGCTGGATAAAGACGGCTTCAGGGAGCGGCTCCAGTTGATACTCGACTGCAAGAACCCCATCTTGACCAAGGTGTACGGGGTGGCTCCGCAATCCCTGGAGGAGGTGTACCGTCAGTACTGCCAGTATGGAGATTTTCTGGCGCCTCATATCTGTGACACCACGAGTATGCTGACGGAAGCTTTGGACCAGGGGAAACTGGTGCTGCTGGAGGGCGCTCAGGGAGCTTTGCTTGACCCTGATTTTGGCACCTATCCTTATACCACTTCTTCCTCACCCCTGGCAGCCGGCGGTTGCGTTGGCAGCGGCTTGAGCCCTACCCGGATTGATCGTATCATCGGAGTTTTCAAGGCTTATTGTACCCGGGTGGGTGGTGGTCCAATGCCCACGGAACTGACGGACGAGATGGGTAGTCTGATCCGGGAAAAGGCCCATGAATATGGTACTACCACCGGTAGGCCGCGCCGTTGTGGCTGGTTTGATGCGGTGGCGGCCCGGTTCAGCACCCGGATCAATGGGTTTACCGGGGCAGCGCTCACGCGGCTGGATGTTTTTGATACTTTCCCCCGTCTGAAAATCTGTGTTGCCTACCGTCTGGAAGGGCGTACTATCGATTATTTCCCGAGTAGTGTCGTTGCTCTGGAGAAGTGCCAACCGGTCTATGAAGAACTCCCCGGTTGGCAGACGCCTATCAGCCATATCCGCCAATATGACCAGTTGCCGGCGGCAGCCCGCCGGTATGTGGCCCGGCTGCAAGAGCTGGCGGGTTGTCCGGTCGACCTCATCTCGGTGGGAGCCCAGCGGGAACAGACCATCGTCCTCAGCGATATCCTGTGACCTCCTTGTCCGGATTGGGTAGCTAGATATGGACTGGCGAACAGCCCCGGAAATCAATGTCGATGTGCTGGTGATCGGTGGCGGTATTGCCGGATTAAGAGCGGCCATCGCTGCCAGGAGGCACGACCGGGACGTGCTGCTGGTCTCCGAATCACCGGTCGGCCTGAGAAACAATTCCGCTATCTCGAAAGCCACCTTTGCTGTCACCGGCGTCTGGAAAAATCCCGGTGATTCT
>JAQTRN010000224.1 GCA_028711795.1 Dehalococcoidales bacterium
CGCAGCGAGTACGTGGTCAGGGTTAGCGGCGAGGTCGCCCTCCGCCCGCCGGGTACAGAGAATCCTAACTTACCTACCGGCTATATTGAAGTTATCGCTTGGGATGCGGACATACTAAACTCGTCAAAGACTCCACCTTTTTACATAAATGAGGATGTTGAGGTAGAGGAAAGCGTTCGCCTCAAGTATCGCTACCTTGACCTGCGGAGGCCTCGATTGAAGGAAAACCTGTTGCTCCGCCATCAGATAGTGAAATTCATGCGTGACTTTCTGGACGCCAGAGAGTTTATTGAGGTTGAGACGCCGGTCCTGATTAAGAGTACGCCGGAGGGAGCACGTGATTACCTGGTACCCAGTCGCATTCACCCTGGCGAGTTCTACGCCCTGCCTCAATCCCCGCAACAAATCAAGCAGTTACTGATGGTATCCGGCCTGGAGAAATACTATCAAATTGCCCGGTGTTTTCGTGATGAGGACACCCGGGCTGACCGTCAGCCCGAGTTCACGCAGCTCGACCTGGAGATGAGCTTTGTTGATGAGGATGACATTCTTGGCTTGATTGAAGAGCTTTTCACCTCTATGATGGAGACAATCAAACCTGAGATGCGACTAATAAAACCCTTCCCCCGTCTCAGCTACGCTGAGGTAATGGACTGTTACGGTACTGATAAGCCCGATTTACGCTTTGGCATGGAGATAAGAGACCTTACGGACATTGTCGCTGAATCCGACTTTGCCATTTTCAGCACGGCAGTCGCCAGCGGTGGCAGGGTAAAGGGTATATGTGCCCCTGGTTGTGCCGCCTATACGCGCGGTCAGCTTGAAGAATTGAACAGACTGGCGCAGAGTGCCGGGGCTGGGGGACTGGTAACAATCGGACTGGGAACATCCTCTGATAATTTAAACAACCTGACTATCGAGATGGTGAGGTCGGCTGCCGCTAAATTTTTAACCCTGAACCAGATTAAGGCAATGGCGGAACGTCTGGCAGCGAATACAGGAGACCTTTTGCTTGTAATCGCCGGCGAAAACGGGATAGCCAATGCAGCGCTGGGTGAACTGCGCCGGGAAATGGGCAGGCGACTCAAGCTAGCCAGGCCGGACATGTTTGCCTTTGCCTTTGTCGTGGATTTTCCTTTGTTTGAGCCGGGCAAAAAAGCAGGGCGATGGGAATCAATGCACCATCCTTTTACTGCGCCAAATGACGAAGACATACCATTGCTGGATACAGACCCTGGGAAGGTAAGGTCGAAGAGTTACGATTTCATATGTAACGGCTATGAGGTGTCCAGCGGCAGTATTAGAATACATAAAGCTGCGATGCAGAGGAAGATTTTCCGTCTGCTGGGCTATACCGATGAGGAAATTGATGAACGCTTCGGTCACTTGCTTGAGGCTTTCGACTATGGTGCGCCTCCTCACGGAGGTATAGCCCCAGGCATTGACCGTATAGTGATGCTGCTGGCTGGGGAGGAAAACATCAGGGAGGTGGTTGCTTTCCCCAAGAATCAGAGTGCTGCTGATTTGACCTTTAATGCGCCTTCGCCCGTCACGGAACAGCAGCTTGCCGATTTGCATATCCGTCTGCGTGATGACTAAGTATTAAATATGCCATAGCAACAAATTCTCTGGCAGGAAAGGTAAGAGGGAAAAATGAATTACCAGACTATTTTGGTAGAGAAGGAAAAGGGGGTGGGGACGATTACACTTAATCGCCCCGAGAGGCGTAACGCCCTGAGTACCCAGCTTGTGGAGGAAGTGCTGCAGGCTCTTCATGAACTGGATGAAGATTCCGGGATAGGGGCAGTAATCATCAGGGGTGCTGGGACTAGTTTCTGTGCGGGGCACGATTTCTCTGAACTGGTGGAGAAAAATGTTGTGGGACTCTGCTCCACATTTAGAAAGTCATTGCATTTAGTGGAGAATATTGCAGCATTGAGTAAACCGGTGATTGCCGCTGTGCATGGCTACGCTACGGCTATGGGCTGTGCTCTCGCTGTCGGCTGTGACATGGTAATAGCGGCTGAAGATGCCCTTTTCCAGTTGCCGGGAACAAACCTTGGTGCTGCCTGTATAAGCCCGGCGGCGGTTGTTTGCCGCTCCCTTGGCAGGAAGAAGTGTGTAGAACTCCTGCTGACCGCCGATCCCATGAGTGCTGAGCAGGCGGAAAAAGCCGGTTTAGTAAACAGGGTAGTTCCGGTGCAGGAACTTGATGCCGCGGCCAGAGAACTGGCAGAGAAGCTGGCAAGCAAAGCCCCCTTAGCCGTACAGATGGCTAAGGAGGCAATCTATAATATTCTAGACATGGACCAGAGCAAGGCTTATGATTATGCTGCCAAGATGATAAGTATTAACTTCGATACGGAGGATGGCAGAGAAGGCGCAGCCAGTTTTCTGGAAAAGAGAAAGCCCCGACCCTGGAAAGGACGGTAGTTTAGAGCGGGTATATTAAGTATAATCGAGAGAAGCACAGGCTCGAATAGACGGAGGTATAGTGAAAGTAACCAGGGAGAAAACCGAAAACTGCCAGGCGTTTTTAACCGTTGAGATGGAGACGGCTGAGGTAGAGGAGTCTATGAAAGACGCCTACAGCCATCTGGCTAAAAAAGCGAATATACCCGGCTTTCGTAAAGGAAAGGCGCCGCAGGCGGTACTGGAGCGCTACATTGGTAAGGAGAGCGTCCTTGACGAGGCTCTCACCCACCTGATACCCAAGGCTTGTGAAGATGCCGTCAAGGAACAGGGTATAGAGGCTTTCGCTCAACCGCATATCGAGATAGCCGAGACTGACCCGGCAGTGATATTCAAGGCGACGGTGCCTTTACCGCCTGAGATTGAGCTTGGTGACTATCACGGTATTAAAATTGAGCCAGAGCTGGTGGAAATAACGGAAGATAAAATTGATGCGGTAATGGAGGAGCTGCGCCATCAGCATTCTAC
>JAQTRN010000225.1 GCA_028711795.1 Dehalococcoidales bacterium
ACTTGAGAAGGGGCGAGCCGAATATGCTCTGGTTGAACGGGCAGGACCTGCTTCTGCTGAATAACACCGCCGCTGAGTTCGTTGAAGCGTTCATCGGGGTCATGTCAAGCCACCGGGATATCCTGGACGCGGAGAAATTCAAGCGGGAAATCGCCGAACGGATGCGGCAGAAGTACGCCGGGGTCCCGGTGGAGGTACTGGTAAAGGACTTCGATAATATCTACGGCACCCTGCTCGAAATCAGCAAAGGGAGTTGCCCCGTATCCCAGATGAGCCTGGAGACGCGCGAGACGGAACCCAAACTCTGGACAGCCCCGCCCCGGATGGACCTGGCCCTGACCTATAGCTGCAATAACAACTGCTATTTCTGCTACACGGGCGGCCCGCGCAAGATGATGGAGCTTAGTACGGCAGCATGGAAAAAGGCCATCGATAAGCTGTGGGATAGCGGGGTGCCGCAGATTGTCTTTACTGGCGGCGAGCCCACACTCAGAAATGACCTGGTGGAGCTTGTAGAGCACTCCAGGGAATTCGTGACCGGCCTGGTGACCAACGGGCGGAAATTGTCCTCTCTAGCCGGGGAATTAAACCGGGCGGAGCTCGACTACGTTCAGGTCAGCCTGGAATCTCACTTGCCGGAAGTCCACGACAGGATGGTCGGCGTGAATGGTGCCTGGAAAGAGACGCGGGACGGCATCGCGGCGGCCCTGAAAAACGACCTGGCGGTCATTACCAACACGACCTTGACCCGGGACAACCTGGCATTTTTCCCTGACCAGATACAGTTCGGTTTCGACGTCGGGCTAAGAGCGATGGCCTGCAACACCCTCATTTGCAGCGGGCGGGGGACCTGCCGCAAGAAAGACGCGGGCGTGTCCCTGGAGGACTTGAAAGGTACCCTGTCAAAGGCCCTGGAAGTAGCCCACAGGGTGGGGGTGAAGCTGGAGTGGTACTCGCCCACCTGCTACAAGCAATTCAATCCGATTGAGTTCGGTTTTGGGGTCAAAGCCTGCTCCGCCGCCCAGTATAATATGACGATCGAACCTGACGGTTCGGTGATTCCCTGCCAGTCGTGGTTCAAGGACAAGCTGGGGGATATTCTGAAAGACGCCTGGCCGGACACCTGGAATCATCCGGTTGCCGCCGGTTTTAGAGAAAAAGCCTATTTGAAAGGCAGGGTAGAATGCGTCGGATGCGAATATCTGCATCAATGCTACGGCGGTTGTCCGCTGGAATACTCGCCCTAGTTCTTCTAGTCTTGGTGGCCCCCGTCCCGGTCCTGGCCGACACCGGAACGTATGGTATGTCCAGCTACATCGTTTTGCTGGAGCCGCAAAGCACCGGGCAGGTGCGGATTACTATCGAGCAGCGGTGGAAGGTGCTCAGCGGCGACATACCCTGGATAACGGTCGGCCTGCCCAACAGCAGTTTTTCGGTGGAGAGCTTCGGCGGGGCGGCCTCCAAAGTTATGGCCGACAGTTCCAGCGGCTTCTCCGGGGTCAGAATAGACCTGGACAAGGACTATAAACCCGGCCAGACCTTCGATATCAAGTTTACGGTCCTCCAGGGGAATCTGCTCGAAAGACTCACCGCAGACCAGAAATGGAGAATCGACTATACTCCCGGCTGGTACGATAGAGCCACCATTGACCATCTGCAGATCAACCTGGTCTCTCCGGTAGACTATCAGGCCTACACTTCGGTACGCCCGGTGCCCGCCTCGACGAACAACAACGTCATCACCTGGGATCAGTCCAACCTGGGGCCCGGCGGCAGGTTCAATGTTGTTGTAGAGTGCACGGATGGTAGCTTTCTCTCGGCGTCAGCCGCCAGCGCCTCTCAGGGTAACGGTTTGGGCGCGGGTTTTTTCATCGCGGTCGCGGTGGTTCTCCTCTTCGGCTTTCTAATCTTCTGGGCCATACGGAGAAACCGGCAGGCCCGGGATGCGGAGATGAGCAAACGGGTCGCCGTCATAGAAGCAGAGATGGCCGAAGACAAGAAGAAGAAAGATGACATTGAAGCGGGTTTCGGGAAATATGTCGAGAAGAAGCAACTGCAACCGGATACTCAGGGACGGTATTATGACCGGAGCTACGGTAACTACATTACTCCGGCGATTTGGGCCGCGACTATATCGAACCAGTATAACCGACAGCAACCTCCTCCTGGTTCAGGCTCCCGGGCGGGTTGCGTCTCGTGCGCTTGTGTCTCCTGTGCCTGTGCCTGCGCTTGTGCTTGCGCCGGTGGTGGCGCGGCCGGTTGCTCGCGGAAGAGCCTGCATGAATGCCAGACATGTTCTTTCGTCAAGGGTAAGGCGGATCCCTTAAAGCCCCCGGACGTGTGAGATCGTCCACTCTGTTCGGCCAAAACCAAAGAGCACCTACCCATCAATGAGATCATGGCCCTTGCAAGCACGGCTGTTGTCCGTCATAATTCATGGTACCGGGCTGCAATATCTACCAGAGCCCCCCATCAAGTAACAGCGTTGTATTTGCGCGCGTTCCACTCTATTCTGCCCGGTTTTACTGGCTTGATATCCCTGTTACTGATAATTGAGAGGCCGATCCAGATGTAGCTGAGAATCTACAGGCAAAGGCAGCCTAGCTTCAACCTAAAGCTGAGCTTTTGCTACTAATTTGCTGCTAGACTGAACGAAACGAGTTGTTATCGGAAGTATTTATACGCTCAAACTGGATTCCTCGCAACTAACACAAACATACTAATTTGAAGCTAAAATGACTATTTGGGAGGCCGTCTCCCAGACTACGGAACCGGTGGTCGTAGGTTCGAATCCCACTGGGCGCGTATCTGATCTCCTGACTTAGGACATTTTCGAAAATCCATTAAAAATAGGCTCAAATTTTCTGAAAGCGGGACACTAAGGCATATTTTGCGATAATACGAGGTAATGAGAATCCGTGTTGTACCTACTGCCTCGG
>JAQTRN010000015.1 GCA_028711795.1 Dehalococcoidales bacterium
CGTTGACCCGTTTGCCCCCTTCCAGCTTCTTAGCCAGAGATTTCTCGTCTTCAGCGGTAAGAAGGTGTACCCGGCCAATCTCATGGAGGTACATACGCACCGGGTCATCCACCACCCCCTGCTCTTCTAACTGCTCTACCGGTATCTCTACTTCGGTATCTTCCGGTTCTTCAACCGGGGCTTCTATCTCGATCTCCAGCTCCTCATTGGGGAGCTCCTTCTCGTCTTCTGTTTCCTGGGACGAGAATTGAGTTGATTCCTCATTACTGCCCAGATTCATTTTTACCTCCCCGACTTCGATTTTCCGTCTTTCTGCGGGAAAACCTCACCTAGCTGGCGACTGACCTCTTTCGCTTGTTCCTGGAGACGAGCCAGTTCGGCAATGTCGCCACCGGCTCTGCCTTCCAGGCGTTGCGCCTCAGCGATCTTAGTCATCAGGTTCTGGAGGAATTTCTTCCGCAGACGAAGCACAAAGTCGGCAAACTTTTCTTCTACCCGTCCGGCCGGCAGATTCGCGGTCACCAGAGAATCAATACGCTCACAGATGTAACTGTCCAATCCGGCTTTAAGGGTCGGCACGTCGCCGCTTCTCTGACAGGCGACGAATACTTCGCGGTTTTCGCTGGTATCAAAGTACTCAGGGGCCAGGCCCCCGGCACGTTCCCTGAGCTCAGGATGCTGTAACAGTAACGCCAGACAGTACTCTTCATCCGGGCTGGACTGACGAGGCACCGGGGCAGCCTCGGGTACTGGTTCCCTCGTCATTCTACCCGAACGCGCCTCCCGGCCCGGTTTCAATTTGGCCATAGTTGTCTCCAGATCACCTTCACTCACCCTGACCATCGCCGATAGCTTCTGCAAGTAGTGGGCCCGGCGTACTCGGTCCTGCATCTGTCCGATCACCGGCAAAAGCTTATTTACCGCCAGTGACTTATCCCTGGCGGTCGTCAGGTCAAGGCCAACGATTGTCCGGTTGAAGATATAGTCCATTATCGGCACCGCCTCTTCTTCCAGTCTACGCCACATGGTGACGTCTTCTCGAATAACATCATCCGGGTCTTTCCCTGCCGGCAGAATGATTACCCTGACCTCAGCCTCCAGAATATTCTCGTAGCCCACTGCCCTCAAGGTAGCTTCTTCGCCGGCCGCATCCGCGTCAAGGGCTAAGACCATGTTCGGCGACAGCTTTTTTAGCGCTCTTACCTGCTGTTCGGTAACGGATGTCCCCATAGGCGCCACCACGTTACGGCAGTCATTCTGGTGGGCCGTAATGACATCCATATAGCCCTCAACCAGGACCACCGCATTCCTTTGCCTGATGGCGGGTGCGGCCAGACTAATACCGTAAAGAGAACTGCTTTTATCAAAGACCAGGGTCTGCGGCGAGTTAATGTACTTCGGTAAGGAGTCATCCAGCACTCTGGCGCCAAAGCCGATGATATGTCCCCGGATATCCTTTATGGGAAACATCAGGCGCTGACGGAAGCGGTCATGCGTACCACCGGTCTCCGACTGGATTATTAAGCCCGCCGTCAGCAGCCCACTCTCCTCAAAACCTCTCTCCAGCAGATGCTGTTTCAGTCCGTCCCAGCTACCGGGACTGTAACCAAGCTGGAATTCGGTCACTGTCTTGAGTGACAGGCCACGCCGGGAAATATAACTTTTCGCCCGCTCTCCGGCGGGGGAATTGAGCAGCAGGCTATGGTAATACTCAGCCGCTGCCAGGTTGGCCCGGTACAGCGCTTCCCGCTGGTCTTTACTGGCCTCGGGTTCGGACCGCGATGGGATAACTACCCCGGTCCTTTCCGCCAGGAGGCGCAATGACTCGCCAAAATCAATTCCCTCCTTTTTCATCACGAAGGAAAAAACGTCACCACCGGTATTACAGGCGCCAAAACAATGCCAGCTCTGCTGCTCCGGATAGACGAAGAAAGAGGGATATTTCTCGCTGTGGAACGGGCACAGGCCTCTCAGAGTCCGCCCGCCCTTAGCCAGGGACACATACTGGCCGACCACCTCAACAATATCGACTCTCTGTTTTATTTCGTCAATGATTCCCATATTTCGGTAAGGACTACCTCTGGTTAATTATCCATCTTATCCGGCAAAGAAGCAAAAGAATTACCCGGCCACAAAACCAAACAGTGGGATTCGCCTTAAAGGGAGTTGTTACCTGGCCCTATCAGTGGTCAGGGAGAACTGTTCCGCCATCCGCAGTGCGTACTGGTCGGTCATACCGGCAACATAGTCGACCACCCGTCGGCCCACATCATCGCCCTGGCAGCGGTACTCGGCTGGTAATTGCTCCTCATGTCCGGCGAAATAGCCGTAGAGCCGGCGGACTACTTCCCGACCCCGCTCCGCCTCCCGTTGCACGGAATGGTGCCGGTAGACACGGTCAAAGAGGAACTCGCGCAAAGCGATGGTGGCAGCCAGCACTTCCGGGCTCATACCGATCGCCGGGTCACTCCGGCTGCCGCCACCCGTCACTACCCATGAGTGCTCGATAATATCATAGACCATGGTACTGACACGCTGTGAATGGGCAAGGCCAATCACACCAGCAATCAAGAGCGGTAAATCGTTCAGGGTGATGAGGCCAGCCCTGATGGCATCATCCACATCATGATTGACATAGGCCACCATATCAGCGATCTTACACACTTCTCCTTCAATGGTGTTGACAGTACCCCAGTCTTCTCCCAGCACATCCGCCCGCGTCTTGGAATGGTTGAGGATACCATCCCGCACTTCCCAGGTCAGATTAAGACCCTGGCCACTGTTTTCCAGGACATCAATCACTCTGAGGCTCTGTTCGTTATGCCGGAAACCTCCGGGGTAGAGCTCATTCAGAGCTTCCTCACCAGTGTGGCCGAACGGGGTGTGGCCCAGGTCGTGACCCAGACTGATAGCCTCGGACAGGTCTTCATTAAGGTTCAGAGCCCGGGCGATAGTACGCGCGATCTGGGACACCTCCAGCGTATGGGTCAGCCGAGTGACATAGTGGTCACCCAGAGGGGCGATAAACACCTGAGTCTTGTGCTTCAGCCGGCGAAAGGCCTTGCAGTGGATTATGCGGTCCCGGTCCCGCTGGAAGGCAGTACGCACCGGGCACGGCTCTTCGTTTCTGAGTCGGCCCCGTGAACACCGGCTCTTCACGGCATATGGGGAAAGGCTTTCTTCTCTTTCTTCGGTTCTCTGGCGAATCTTTAACTCGCTAATCACTGAGATTGAGTCTCGCCTCGGCTTTAGCAATTATCTCCCTCGTGGTACCGATCATATCGGGGCTGACCGAGACCGAAGTTATACCCCACTCCACCAGTCGCTTCGTTAGCTCCGGGTATACCGAAGGAGCTTGACCGCAGATGGAAGAAGTGACACCCATACTCTTGGATACCTTGATCGCTCTTTCCAGAGCAATGAGCACCGCCTCGTCTCTCTCGTCAAATTCGTTAGCCAATTTCTCGCTATCCCGGTCAATACCCAGAATCAACTGAGTCAGGTCATTAGAGCCAATGGAGATGCCATCAATACCGACTTTGAGGAATTTCTCCATGAGGAAGATATTGGATGGCACCTCGACCATCATCCACAGTTTGAAATCATCGGAACGCTTCAAGCCCTCACGTTCCATAATCTCCTTGGTCCGGAAAATCTCCGAAACAGTCCGCACAAATGGAATCATCACCCACAGGTTCTTATAAGTCTGCCGCACCTGCTTGATAGCTTCCAATTCGAGTTTGAAGACTTCGATTTCCGTAATGTAACGTGAAGCCCCCCGGTAGCCAATCATCGGGTTTTCTTCGAGTGGCTCATACTCCTGGCCGCCCTTCAATTCCCGATATTCATTAGTCTTGAAGTCGTTGGTGCGGTAGACGACTGGCCGCGGGTGGAACGCTTTCGCAAAAGTGAACAAGCCCTCGGCCAGCTTGTCGGTGAACTCCCGACCTCGATTCTGGCTGATCATATATCGGGGATGTTCACCAATCTGGCTGATGATGAATTCGGCTCGCAGCAGTCCAACACCATCTACATTACGTGCCGCTATCGCCTCGGCCAGTTCCGGTTGTGCCAGATTCACGTATACCCGGGTCTTGGTCTTGATTTGCTCTTTAAGAACATCGGAGACAACCGTTACCCGCTCCGCCGCCTCTTTACCGGCATAGACCTTACCCCGCGACCCATCCACCGTGATTATCTGACCCTCAGTGAGTATGGTGGTGGCATGCTCGGTGCCGACCACGCACGGGATCCCCAGCTCCCGGCTAACAATAGCTGCGTGTGAGGTCCGTCCACCCCGGTCAGTCACAATAGCTACTGCCCGTTTCATGGCCGGTACGAAATCGGGAGTCGTCATCTCGGCCACCAGGATATCTCCCTTCAGTACCTTATTTATTTCTGATGGAGAACGTACAATCCTGACCGGCCCCGAAGCCATACCCGGACTGGCTTTGTTTCCAGAAAGAAGGACCGGAGCTTTGATTTCTGGCTCAAACTCCCTGGCCTGCCTGATAGTAGTCACCGGGCGGGTCTGAACGATGAAAAGCTGGTTGTCTTGTTTCGCCCACTCGATATCCTGAGGGAACTGATAGTGGTCTTCGATCTGTTTTGCCAGCTTTGCCAGTGCAATGATATCGTCATCAGTTATCTTCTGCTCGGTTTGAACCAGTGGCGATAACGGCTCCTGGATATTGGCCTCTCCATCCACCGCGACCGGATTCCTGACCAGTCGCCATTCCTGCTTACTTATCTTCTTGTTATTGATGGTCAGAGCGTCCTTTTCCACAATATAAAGATCAGGGTTGGCTTCACCCGAGACAATAGCTTCACCCAGCCCAAAGACAGCCTCGATAACGATCTTACTGGCATCAGAGGTTACCGGTTCGAGAGTGAACATCACTCCGGAGGCCTCCGACTGGACCATCTTTTGTACCGGGACGGCAATACCAACCTTAAAGTGGTCAAAGCCATGCTGCTGGCGATAGAAAATAGCCCTGGGTTCGAACAGGGATGCCCAGCACCCCTGAACCGCGGCCACCACCTCGTCTTCACCCTGGACGTTGAGATAGGTACGTTGCTGGCCGGCAAAGGAAGCCTCCGGTAGGTCTTCAGCCGTAGCTGAAGAGCGCACCGCTACCGGGCCGTCGTTCATTTCCCGGTAAGCCTTCTTAATCTCCTCGGCCAGTTCCGCCGGCATCGGGACTTCCATAATCACCTGCTTCACGATAGCAGCGACTTCCTGAAGCTGTCGGCTGTCGTTAACATCTACCGGTTCCAGCAAACTGCGGAGCTTACTGGTGATCTTCGATTGTTGCAGGAAATCGTAATAGGCATTCGCGGTGACGATAAAACCGGGCGGGACTGGAATTTCAGCCTGTGTCATTTCCCCGAGATTTGCCCCTTTACCACCAACGAGGGCGATATCCTTCTTGGATACTTCAGCAAACCAGACAACTGACTTTTGACCTGGGCGCATTGACCACACTCCTTTTGGTAAAGCAAATTGCGAAGTTAGGACGCTTCGCAATTTTCCATTATATCACATTATCGTCTGAATGATAATAACCTCGCTGAAGCCAGATCCGGCATCGGTAAGCGTATCTTTCATTGACAGTGATGGTCGTCTAGAGTAGAATAAGTTCTCAGGAAATGGAGGAAGGCCCCAAATGATAGAAATGACAATCGAGAGCATCCGTGTTAGCCTGATGAATTACCAGCGTGTGGTAATGTTAAAAGAAAAGACAGCGGAGCGTTACCTGCCTATCTGGATCGGCCCCGCTGAGGCGGATGCGATCGCGGTCAGGCTGCAGGGCGTCAACGTACCCCGACCCCTTACCCATGACCTGCTGCTCTCGGTTATTCAAACACTGGGGGCCACTATTAACCACATTATTGTCAGCGACCTGAAGAATGATACTTTTTACGCTAAGATAGTCTTTGATGTCGATGGCGGGCAAATGGAAGTTGACTCTCGACCCAGCGATGCTCTGGCACTGGCGGTGAGGGCCGAGGTACCGATCTACGCCGATGACACTGTCCTTGATAGGGCCAGTATCCTGCTCGATAAGGAAACCGGCAAGCCCGTTTCTCAGGAAACCGCGGGTAAAGAGGAAAACGCCAAGGAAATCACCGAGGACGAGATTAAGAGCATGTCCGCCTTCTATGACTTCATCAAGACCCTGGACCTGGAAGATTTCAATAAGCGTAAGTCCTGAACCTGTTTTCCTGCCTGGTCAGGTGAGCCCAGGGGCGGCACTATATGGAAGACAACTTTATCCGGAAGTTTATGACCTCCATAAAGTGCTCGTCATGTGGTCAACACTATGGAATGAGCAACGTCACCGTGCTTGGCCGTCAGGAAGACCTGTGGTTCTTGAGTGTGTTTTGCCCCGCCTGTTATACCCCATGCCTGGTGGCCGCTATTGTGAAGGAAGGGAAACCGACCAGGATTACCGACCTGACCGATGCGGAGCGGCAGAAATTCAACGAGTCCGGTAAACTCAGTATTGACGATTCGCTGGATATGTACAATTTCCTGAAGAGTTTTAACGGTAATTTTTCGGAACTATTTATCCCGAAATAGGCTGTCGGCTGATTTCAGAACCCGGCTATCTGGTTACTTTGACAACTGTTCGTGCAACGATATTATCGCCCTGCCCAGGTTTCTAGCCTCACCTAATGCCGTGGTATCTGCCCCACCACCCACTCCATCTTTTACATCACCCCGGTCCCGTCCGTAGCCAATACTACCACCGGCTACATACATCCGGTGTGCCAGAAAGTAAGAATACAGGAGGCTTAACACCTGTCCGGCACCTACCCGCCGGGCGATGACAATCGCCCCGGCCACCTTGCCTCTCAGCCGGCGTTGTGAGAATAGTACGTAGAGCCGGTCCATGATGGCTTTGGCTTGAGCGGTCACATTGGCAAAATATACCGGAGTACCCAGTATGAGTCCGTCACACTCCAGCAGTTTCTGACATATCTCCTGCATATCGTCGTTAATGTGGCAAATACCCTTCTCAACACAGGTACGACAGCCATCACAGAAAGCGATATTTCTGCCGGAAATAGTGATTAATTCCGTGGTGCCGCCGGACTCCTGGATGGTATCAAGCGCCTCCCGGACCAATATCTCGGTATTGCCGCCGCGCCTGGGGCTGCAAACAATTCCCACTACCTTCATCCGTGCTCCCACCTTAGCAAACAGAGGGCCTCAGAATAGCAGACGCTCCGGGAAAACCAGACATCTGACTAAGCGAGTCTGGTTACGAAATGAAGTCACTTATGATAACTGGCTAATAGTCTATCTAGACAATCTCGACAGTGGCCTTGGTGCCGGCTTTGGCGGCCTTGACCCTGACCAGGGTGCGCATCGCCTCGGCTATCCGGCCTTGTTTGCCGATCACTCGGCCTTTATCTTCATCGGCAACCTGTAATTTGAGTGTGATGCCTTGTTCGTTTTGCTCTTCAGTAACTACCACCTGATCCGGTGCGTTGACGATTGACTTAGCGATGTACTCAACTAGTTCTTTCATGCCTTCTCCTTGGTTTCCTTGAACTTTCCCATGATGCCTGTTTTGGTTAACAATCTGGTGGCAGTACTTGTCGGCTGGGCCCCTTGCCTGAGCCAGGTCAGTGCCTGTTCTTCATTGATAACCACTGTTTCCGGATCGGTTAGCGGGTCATAATGCCCGATAATGTCAATGAAGGCTCCATTCCGGGGCGCCCGGGAATCGACCACTACCAACCGGTAGCTCGGTCTTTCCTTTCGGCCGACTCTTCTTAATCTAATTTTTACCATCTTCTTCCCCGCCTTATTTATGAGTTATTATGCACCATAACCTCATGTCTGTCAATAATAGTGAGAGTGCGCTCGTAGTTGTCAACTAGGCGGCGCAGTCGGTATAATCGTGATGTGAAGATACAGGACCTGCACGGCTGGCAGGTAAGCACCAGCCAGGCCCGCGCCATACAGCAGGAATTAGCTGCCCGGGTACTAAGAAGCGGTACCATTATCTCGCCACGCTTTATCGCCGGCACCGATATATCCATCGATAAGGTATCTGGAATAGCTACCGCGGCAGTGGTCGTCCTGGACTACCCCGGCCTTAGAATAGTGGAGTCCAGACTGGTCCGGGGCGAACCTGGTTTCCCTTACATACCCGGCTTTTTATCATTCCGGGAGTTGCCTCTGATATTGACTGCCTGCCAGCAACTCGCTATCACCCCCGACCTTATCTTTACCGATGGCCATGGAATTGCTCACCCCCGGCGACTAGGGGTGGCGTCTCACCTGGGGTTACTACTGGACACGCCGACGATTGGCTGCGCCAAGTCCCTTCTTTGCGGCCAATACCAGGAACCGGGATTTGAGGCTGGCAGTAACGCGGAGATAGTAGACCGGGATGAAGTGATCGGGGCGGCCGTCAGGACCAGAACCGGAGTGAAACCCGTTTATGTCTCTATTGGCCATCGGCTTGACCTGGAAACAGCCATCTACTGGGCGCAGCAATGCTGCCGGGGGTACCGTTTACCGGAGCCAACACGCCTGGCCCACCTGGTCGCCGGTAGTCATTTGAAGCAAAATCAAGCCGCCGCAAACGTGGCGGTTACATACGAACACTAGAGCACCTCAACAGGAGTACCCACAAATGGACGAAATAATGACCCAACTGAAAGACTTACAGACCAGAATATCAGCGGCACTGGTGCATCTTTGACATCGCCAGTAAGGAAAAGGAAATCACCAGGCTGGAAGAACAGACCGCCAGCCCGGGTTTCTGGGCAGACCAGACGAAAGCGCAGAGTGTGATGCGACAACTGACGGCCGATAGACGAGTTGTAGCCCGATGGCGCGGACCGGAGCGCAAAGTGGCTGAACTGATCGAATTAATGCCTCTGGCCGAAGAGGATACGGCGCTGATGGCGGATGTCCAGACTGAGGCCGCAAGTCTGGCCGCCAATCTGGATAAACTGGAACTGGAGACAGCGTTCAGCAGCGAGTATGATGCCCGGAATGCCCTCCTGGCGATCCACGCCGGGGCCGGTGGCACCGAATCCCAGGACTGGGCCAGCATGCTCTTACGGATGTACCTGCGCTGGGCGGAAAAGCACAGTTATCCGGCAGAGATACTGGACACCTCACCCGGGGAGGAAGCCGGCATCAAGAGCGCTATCGTTAGTATCAGCGGGGACTACGCCCGCGGCTATTTGAAATCAGAGCACGGCGTACACCGCCTGGTCCGCCTCTCCCCCTTTGACGCCGACCACGCCCGCCACACCTCCTTTGCGCTGGTGGAGGTAATGCCTGAAGCTGAGGGTGGTGTTGATGTAAAAATCGGGCCGGACGACCTGAAGATCGAAGTGTTCCGCTCCAGCGGGCCCGGCGGACAGCACATGCAGAAGACAAGCACTGCCGTCAGGGTGACCCACCTGCCAACCGGGCTAACTGTCTCCTGCCAGAGCGAACGATCACAGCACCAGAATAAGGAGACCGCCCTGAAGATTTTGCAGGCGCGCCTGCTGGTGCTAGAGTTAGGTAAGCAGGCCGAAGAAAGGGCTAAACTCAAGGGGAAACATATCAATGCCGGCTGGGGCAATCAGATCAGAAGCTACGTCCTGCACCCTTACAAGATGGTGAAGGACCACCGGACGGGTTACGAGACCGGCAACCCCGAGGCCGTTCTGGATGGGGAGCTGGACGGTTTCATTACCGCTTATCTCCGCTCCAGCATTGGCGGTGAAGCATGATTAAGAAGCTCGGATTCCTAGCTCTGGCCGTTTGCCTGCTGCTGACTTTCCTGAGCCCGGGCCAGGTAGCCGCCCAGAGCCAGTTAAAAATACTGGATAGCTCGGTCGAAGCCGATTTCCCCTCCCGGCTTACCTTCGACCTGTCGGCGCAAAGCGGTGTCGACATCAGTGATGTCCGGCTCCGCTACACAATTGACCGGATAAGGTTTGCCCAGGTGACCAGTGAAATCAAAGTCCCCTTCGTCCCGGCAACCACGGTCAATACCAGTTGGGTATGGGATATGCGGCTGACGGGCGGACTGCCCCCCGGTTCCAGAGTGAGCTACCAGTGGACTGTCACCGATAGTTCCGGTAACCGGGTAGAAACCAGCCTGTCCCGTGTTCAATTCGACGACAACCGCTATGACTGGCAGAGTCTGACCCAGGACCTGATAACCATCTACTGGTACAATGGGAATGATGCTTTCGCCCGGGAGCTAATGACCGCGTCTCAGGAGGCCCTGGTACGGCTGAAGGCAAGCACTGGGGCGACGCTGAGCCAGCCGGTCAAGCTGTACATCTACGGCAATACCCAGGACCTGCAGGGCTCGATGATCTTCCCCCAGGAATGGACTGGCGGAGTGGCTTTTACTCGCTATGGCATCATAGCCATTGGTATTAACCCCGGTAATCTTGATTGGGGTAAGGGCGCCATTGCCCACGAACTGACCCATCTGGTGGTGCACCAGATGACACTCAACCCCTACGGCGAGATTCCGACCTGGCTGGACGAGGGCCTGTCGACGAACATCGAGGGATCATCCCCTTTCCAGTATAACGCCTATGTCACCCGAGCCGTAGCTAAAAATAACCTCATATCGGTACGCAGCCTGGCTTCCCCCTTCTCTGCCTTTCCCGACCTATCCTATCTGTCCTACGCCGAAAGCTACAGTATCGTCGGCTTTCTCATCAGCCAGTACGGACAGGACAAGATGCTCCAACTGCTCAACACCTTCCGCCAGGGCAGCACCTACGATGGCGCCCTGAAAACGGTGTATGGTTTTGATGTGGATGGTTTGAATGACCAGTGGCGTGACCATGTCAACGCACTGTACGGGGTAACGGTCAGTGACGTCGTGGGCACGAATAGCTGGGTATTCATCCTCGTCGGGGTTGCCTTTATCGCCATCCTGTTTCTGATAGTCTGGCAGGTCCGGACGCGAAAAGCCAGGCGTGGAGGGACAGGCGGATGAAAGAGTCATTCACCATCCATGACCTGCCGGTTTCCGAGCGACCACGGGAAAGGCTGCAGAAGTTCGGCGCGGAGGCCTTGTCGGCACAGGAAATCCTGGCCCTGATTCTGGGTCGTGGCATCGCCGGCGAATCGGTGATGGTCACCGCCCAGAGGTTACTCAGCCAGTTCCACAGTCTTCACGGCATCGCCGGCGCCTCGATGGAGGAGCTCGCCAGCGTAAGGGGGATCGGCGTCGCCAAGTCATCCCAGATCAAGGCCGCTTTCGAGCTGGCTAACCGGCTGGTTGATTCCCCGACGACCGAAGACCGGCCTCAGGTAAAAATACCGGAGGATGCGGCCGCGGTGGTGGGGAGCCGGCTAAGAGGTAAGAAAAAAGAACACTTTCTGGCACTGCTGCTGGATACCCGGAACCGGCTGCTCAAAATATCTGAGATCTCGATTGGCAGCCTCGATAGCAGCATAGTCCACCCGAGAGAGGCTTTCAAAGAGGCGATATCCGTCAGTGCCGCCACCATCATCTTCGTCCATAATCACCCATCAGGCGACCCCACGGCCTCCGAAGATGACGTGGCACTAACCAAAAGGCTGGCGCAGACCGGCGGCATACTGGGAATCGATGTCCTTGACCATGTGATTATCGGCGATAACAAGTTCAGCAGCCTGAAGA
>JAQTRN010000226.1 GCA_028711795.1 Dehalococcoidales bacterium
GAAGAGCAGGGGGTGGTGGATGACCCGGTGCGTATGTACCTCCATGAGATTGGC
Source organism: Dehalococcoidales bacterium (assembly GCA_028711795.1). Classification (GTDB taxonomy): domain Bacteria; phylum Chloroflexota; class Dehalococcoidia; order Dehalococcoidales; family JAQTRN01; genus JAQTRN01. The sequence continues at coordinate 55 of JAQTRN010000226.1, forward strand.
CGGGTACACCTTCTTACCGCTGAAGACGAGAAATCTCTGGCTAAGAAGCTGGAAGGGGGCAAACGGGTCAACGAAATCAAGCAAAGCTACCTGAGAAAGTTCGGCCGGTACCCGTCGGCTACTGAAATAATGTTGACAGTGCTGGGTGACGTCGGACAAGCCGCACCGGTTATCCGCCTCCTTCAGCAGCGACTCGGGCTGGAGAAGGTCGCCAGCTTTATTCAGATCATCTCCGATACCAAACTGCGGGACAGCATTGACAGCGAGATCAACGAAGAGATGTCCGCGGCGATTGCCCAGAAAGCAGACCGGTCTGTGCCGGAAACGGAACAAATTCTAATTAACCTTTCAGCTAACATCAATCTGTTGCCGCGGGAAGTCCTGAACGCCATTAGCAAAGACGTAACGCTGGACGGCATCGAGAAGCTGGTGGAGAGTGAGGAATTCACCAATTCCGTTCGTGCCCATGAGAAGCGACTGAAGGCTCATATCGATGAGGTAGAGCGGGAGGCGGAAAAAGCCAAACGGTATCTTATTGAGGCTAACCTGCGCCTGGTGGTCAGCGTCGCTAAGAAACACATCGGCCGCGGTATGCCACTACTTGACCTCATCCAGGAGGGAAATATCGGGTTGATCCGGGCGGTGGAGAAATTCGATTATCACCGGGGTTTTAAGTTCAGTACTTATGCCACCTGGTGGATCCGGCAGGCGATTACCCGGGCTATCGCTGACCAGTCCCGTACTATTCGTATCCCGGTCCACATGGTGGAGACCATCAATAAACTATTGAACGTCAGTCGGCACCTGGCGCAGGAACTTGGGCGCGAGCCGTCACCCAAGGAGATCGGTGATGAGATGGATATTTCCCCCGAGAAGATCCGAGGAATCATCAAACTGGCCCAATTACCCATATCACTGGAGTCGCCTATCGGGGAGGAAGAGGATGACCAACTGGGGGACTTCATCGAGGACCGGAGCGCCTTACCGCCGCCGGATGCGGCTTCCCGGCAACTGCTGAAAGAACAGATTGACGATGTGCTGGGTAGTCTGACGCCCCGGGAGCAGCGGGTGTTACAGCTACGGTTTGGACTTGAGGACGGGCGCAGCCGGACGCTGGAAGAGGTCGGTAAGGAATTTAAAGTTACCCGCGAGCGTATTCGCCAGATAGAAGCCAAGGCGCTACGCAAGTTACGTCACCCCAGCCGCAGCCGGAAACTGAAGGACTACCTGGAATAGTAAGCTGCCGCTAGTCTTTCCGGGTTGTATTCAAGAGGGGCAGACGCCCCTCTTGCTATTCCTGGCTCCATTTGACTGGCTTAAGAGTGAGGGACCGCCGCTCATTATGTTAAAATAGAAGCGTATGATTCCCGTTAAACTGGCACTGCGCAATTTTATGCCCTACCGGGGTAACCTGCCGCCGCTGCGTTTTGAGGGTATCCATATAGCCTGCATCACCGGGGATAACGGCAGCGGCAAATCAGCACTGATTGATGCTATCACCTGGGCGGTGTGGGGCCGGACCCGGGCCCGTAGCGGTAGTGATGACGACCTCATTCACCTGGGACAGAGCGATATGGAAGTGGAGTTCGACTTCACGTCCGGGCCGAACCTGTACCGTATCATCCGCAAGCACTCCAGGCCAAAATTAAGGGCCCGCTCGGGGCAGACGGCCCTGGAGTTCCAGGTTGCTACCGGAGATGGCTTCCAGTCAATCAGCGGTAATAGTATTACCCAGACACAGCAAAAGATCATCGCCACCTTGCGCATGGACTACGACACTTTTATTAATAGCGCCTTCCTGCGTCAGGGGCACGCCGATGAGTTCACTATCAAAGGACCGGCGGAACGTAAGCAGGTACTGGCCGATATCCTGGGTTTTTCCTTGTATGATGAACTGGAAGAGCGAGCCAAAGAGCTGGCCAGACAGCGGGAAACAGAAAAGGCGCAACTGGAAATCGCCGTGGCCGATATCGACAAGGAACTGCTCGGCCGGCCGGCGTGTGAAACGGAACTGGCGCACGGGCAGCAAGAGCTCTCCCGTATTGAACTAATAGTCAAGGAGACGGAGTCCAGGCTGAACGCACTGCGCCAGGAAAAGGGGTCCCTGGAGAATAAGAAAGCGCAACTGGCCCAGGTAGAGCGGCAGATAGCCGGCTACCAGCGAGACTTGGACCGCTGGGCGGAACAGGTCAAGCAACACCGTTCCCGGCTTGAGGAGTATGCGGCACTGATTGCCGGCCGGACTGCCATTGAAGATGGCTACCGTCAGTTTACGGAAGCCAGAAGACTATACGATGAACTCAGTCAGAAATCGGTGGCGGTCCTCCGGTTGAATGAGCGTAAAAGTGATTTAGAGAAGGCCATCGATAGAGCGCAATCAGTCCTGCTCACCGAACATACCGTATTGGAGAACAGGATCAACGAACTGGAGGCCATCTTCCAGAAATTATCGCAGCTTAAGGATGAATCACAGGGGACGCAAAACGAATGGAATCGCCTGGCCGGTGTTGAAGTGGCATTGCTCCAGAAGCGACAGGCCAGTCAGGACCTGAGAGCACTGGTTCATCAGGCAGAGTCCAGTAATGCTCGGCTCGAAAAGGAAATTGGGGAGATAGAAGATAAACTGCGCCTCCTGCTGACCGGAGGTGCTCACAAATGTCCGCTGTGCGAATCAGAATTAGGTGTGGAAGGGCTGAAGCTAATCGAAGCGAAATACACTGCTGATAAATCCGGGAAACACAGCTCCCTGAAGCTGGGGGAAGAGGAACTGGCCCGGCACCGGCTAGGGCTGAAATCGTTAGAGGATGAGGTGCGACACCTGGAAGTCAGCCTGAAGAAAGATGGGGCGGCCATTCAGAGTAAGACCAGCC
>JAQTRN010000227.1 GCA_028711795.1 Dehalococcoidales bacterium
CCGATTTCCACGGTAAAGCCCCCAACGCTGCTGAGGTACAGATAGCCCTCAAAGAACTGGAGTAATTATGGCCCCGGAAGTCTCCATGCGGGAAAGCTACGGACAGACACTGGTCGAGATGGGGAAAAGCAACCCGGACCTCGTGGTGCTGGACGCTGACCTGTCCCGGTCAACCATGACCCATCTCTTTGGCCGGGAGTTCCCCGACCGCTTCTTCGACTGCGGCATCGCCGAGGAGAACATGATCGGTATCGCCGCCGGCTTGGCAGCCTCAGGAAAGCTAACCTTTGCCAGTACCTTTGCCGTTTTTGCCCCTGGTCGTTGTTTCGACCAGCTCCGTATGGCGGTCGCCCAACCGCAGCTGAATGTGAAGATCGTAACCACCCATGGCGGCGTCACTGTTGGCGAAGACGGCGCCTCCCACCAGGCGATCGAAGACCTGGCCCTGGCCGGCTCTCTGCCCGGCCTTACGGTGATCGTCCCGGCTGACGCTCTTGAGGCGGTCCAGGCCGTAAAGACCGCCGCCAGTACGGCCGGTCCCTTCCTTATCCGGCTCTGCCGTCCCAAGACAGCGCTGCTACACGAAGCCAACTACCAGTTCAAGCTGGGGCAGGCCGATACGATGAGGCCGGGAACAGATGTTACCATTATCGCCATTGGCCTGATGGTAGCCGAGGCGCTACAGGCAGCCCGGAACCTGGAGTCGGCCGGCATTAGCTGCCGCGTGCTGAACATGTCCACTCTCAAACCAATCGATGAGGCGGCTATTATCCAGGCGGCTAAGGAGACAGGCGCCATCGTCACGGCGGAAGAGCACCTGGCGCATGGCGGACTCGGCAGCGCCGTCGCCCGGGTACTCGGCCAGCACCACCCGGTACCGATGGAATTAATCGCCATAGATGACACTTACTGCCAGTCCGGTAAACCCGCTGAACTCCTGGAGATGTACGGACTAACCGCCAAAGACATCGAACGGGCCGTCCGGGCAGTAATACCGCGAAAGCATCGCGCCTAGACCGGTACCGGTACCCTTACATCGGGGCGGTTATGCCTGCCCGGTCCCTACCGGATGACTGACGCGCCTCGCCCGGAGCAAATGGGTAAGACCCACCAGACACGGCAGCGCCACGCTGTAACCGATCAGTATTCCGGGTACCTTGAGCCACCAGCAGACCAGTGACAGCGGCACAAAAAGGACAGCATTGGCCAGGGTGACATTCTTCTTGATCAGCAGAGTAAGTATCGTCGGCCCGGCCATAATGAGCATCGGTTGAGTAATCACGGTCACAGCACGCCGATGGTGGTGCTCACCCCACGGCCACCCCGAAAGCCGATGAAGACCGGCCAGTTATGCCCCACCACCGCCGCCACCCCACTCAGTAAGACGGCTATTTGAGAGACATCGGCCATCTGAGCAATGGCGATCACCAGTGCGCCCTTGCTGGCATCAATAAGGGCCACGATTACGCCGGTCTTCGGTCCCAGTTGGTGATAGGCATTGGCCGCACCCATATTGCCATCGCCTACCTGGCGGATATCCTTGCCTTTCAGCAGATGCCCGGCGATGAAGGCGGTAGGAATCGCGCCCAGCAGGTAACCCAGAGCGACTATCAGCCAGGGCATGTCTGACTCCATCTGGTGCCGGGAGAGGGACTCGAACCCACAAGGATTGCTCCGGCGGATTTTAAGTCCGCTGCGTCTGCCAATTCCGCCATCCCGGCACGTGTCTAAATTGTAACTGTTAAGAATAGCAACGTCAACGTCGCTACCCAAAAGGGTATCGCTGCGTGAGAGACGGGGCTATGAGCAACCGTGGTCTTCAACCGTTGATTTGGTGACCTATCCCCCTTTCCCTCGTCCTTGGGTAACAGTTAACTTCGACGTAATCCACTGTAGGCGGGTGTACGTACTCTGTCCTTAATTTGGACGAGCGGGTTTGCTATATATAACGCTCTCGAACACGCATAGCGCATAGGTTAGTTTTGAAGACTTGAGATAGAGATTGCTTACGGCTAAAATGAAGTCCCTGCCTTTAGAGTTACAGAGATTGGAAGATATAGAGTGCCAAAGCTAACTAAATCATTCTATGAAAGGCGCGAGGAGCTTAAGGAGTCTCTTTATAGGCTTTCTGGTGCATTGGAGAGATATAAGAAGACGAGAGAGTACGCCGAACTCGGCACCGTCGCAATAGAATTGCGAGGGCTTTTGCTCGGAGAGGCACTTTTACTAAGTCTAGCCGACGAAAAGGGATTCCCGCTTGAAATGTTTACGATTCCAGTCGACCTCAAGACTCTATTATACGGCGAGAAGAATTGTTCAGTTTGGCTCGGAGATGGAGTCAGTCTAAGAAACGAAAAACCTTGGATTCACAGAATTACCGTTAAGGACTGGCTCGGAACGACTATCGTAATAATTGATAATTCCAGATATAGTGTTGAGCGTCTACTTACCGAGATTGTAAATAATCTTGGACCGGCGCACTATTCGAAACAACAAGTATCGCGCGGCCTTGTTGAGATGCGTCAATATAAATTTGCCGGTAAACCGAGCCATTTCGCCACGTTACTTAATTTTGCCGACGTATTACTCGAACTCGGTAAGAGATTTATCGCTACCTACTAACTAACAATCGCCGCGTAAAACCTCAACCTAGCTTCGAACTTACCGCTTCCCGCATACCTTTCAACCATCTGCATCGGCTCCTACCAATCTAAGCGCAAACTGAGAAGCATTTTTGACAACGGAATGCGCCCAGTAGTATGATTGTCCCAAAAGAGGTGGGGCGGCTCACAGGCATGGCCTGTGAGAATCCGGCAAGTGGTTACAGGAGGGGGTATATCGTGGTCCTATCAAAACTAAAGCGGTTTTTTCTGTGCTTTTTTCTGGTCGCCATAACGCTGGCATCTCTGGCCGGTCAGGCCGC
>JAQTRN010000228.1 GCA_028711795.1 Dehalococcoidales bacterium
GGCACAGGAAGCCCAGCATCAAGGAGAGCTTCAACATAGACTTCCATAGCCTCCTTGATATTCTTCAATGCTTCTGCTTTAGTCTTGCCTTGAGAAACGCAACCTTTTAACACAGGAGCATAAGCCATACAGCCCGATTCACGCCCTTTTTCAATGATGACGGTGTATTTCATTTCTTATTTAAGTATCTCCACATGATATCATCCCATTGCACCAGAAGTGTCCCAGACAAAAATTTATGCTTGTTATCTTGGATATCCTTACGAACTAACTTTTGAAGCACAGCATAGGTCTTTTCATCTACATCTGCAATGGCAGTTGCTTTGATTGATACTGCTTCTGGGTACTTCTTTAGATACCCCATCATCTTTGTATCAATAGCCGCATTTAACCAGCGTGTTGTTCGCTCGGCTGTCTCTGGATCAGGTAAATGACAGTAATAGACATACACTTTTAGTGCGACGTCCAGTACCTTCGCTCCTTGTCCGTACGAGGCAGGACCAGAGGAATTGATCCTACCATTTTTCTTCTCACGTTTGGCAGTCTTAATGTTCTGTTCAAACCACCGGCAAAAATCGTCATGAAAATCTGTAAATTCCCTTTTATTCTTTAAGTAAGCTATTTGTGATAGTACCTCGTTAAGCTTGTTTATTATCTTTTCAGTACTTTGTTTCTCAAATACCCTGGTCATAGCGCTAAAGCCGAAAGCCATGTCAATGACATTCTGTATCTTAGCTTGTTCTGCATTCATATTTGTATTTTGGAGTTAATTTCTGCGTAAATAAAACTGGCTGGGGATGGAGGATTCGAACCTCCCCTCACGGATTCAGAGTCCGCTGTCCTACCGCTAGACTAATCCCCAGCGCCAAAATTAATATACCATATCGCTCTCAGAGTGGCAATAATCCCGGGATTGTTTGACATAACTGGCATAACCGTTTATGCTAACCATGTGTACCAACCAGCACCCGGGATATTCTATCTGAGGAAGAAGTATCGCTATGGCTGATTTGATCATTTTACAGCAGGCCCTGGGGATTCTCTTCAAAGACCCTTCGCTGCTGGACCGCGCCCTAATCCATAGCTCCTATGTGAACGAAAATCCGGATGCGGCCGCGATATCCAACGAGAGACTCGAATTCCTGGGTGATGCCGTTTTGGGCCTGGTGGTCGCGGAAAAGCTGTATGAGGATTTACCCGACTGTGCCGAGGGGGAGCTGACCCGGATGCGGGCCGTCCTGGTCCGCAAGGATACGCTGGCCCGTATGGCCGGCAGTATTGGTCTGGGCGGCTACCTGTATCTGGGCAAGGGAGAAGAAGCCGGTGGCGGCCGGCGCAAACCGGCTAATCTGGCTGGTGCCCTCGAGGCGTTGATAGCGGCCATTTATCTCGACCTGGGGATGGCGACCGCTAAGGAATTCATCCAGCAACTTTTTGGCGACGAATTGAGTGGCGCGGTGCGTCAGGGAGTGGTGGTGGATAGTAAGTCACAGCTACAGGAGTTGCTACAGGCCAGAGGTCAGAGCTTACCTACTTATAAACTGACTCAGGCCACCGGCCCGGACCACGCCAGAGAATTTACAGTTGAAGTCAGAGTCGACGATACTGTGCTGGGCCTGGGTAAAGGGAAAACTAAGAAGGCAGCCGAGACAGCGGCCGCCAGGGACGCCCTGAAAAGGCTCTCCGCTAGCTTTACACAGTAATCCCCCTCTGCTAAACTTTAACCGAGAGTAATCGGCCCTAATGTTCAAATCGAGGTGTTATCATGGGTAGAAGAGATTTCAGACGCCGAGAGTCGAAGAAACCCAAGAAAGACGCTCAGAAAGTAGTCCAGACAACTATCCTGCCGCCTCCGATGGTGGTGGAAGTCGTCAAGAAAGAGAGAAAGCCCAGATTAGAGGAAGAAGAGGTGGAGAAGGAGGAATAGTGGTGGGGGCTGCTGGCTAGCGGTCTAGCCGGTCTGGTAGACTAGAGTCCGGATTGAAGGGACTCACCCAATACCGGTGGTTTACCGATCGAAGATCAACGTTCGTACCTGTTTCATGAATACCAGCGCCTGAAATTTTCATAAGACTCTCAGTGCTCTCACTCCGGCCAGGTTGCTGTATCGGGATAATCAAAGTCGGCACCCTTGCTCCGGTTGATTGCGAGATAGGTGGAAGTGTATGGCTGGTCTAGCCTCGGTGCGGGTGCTGGTATACGGTCGCGTCCAGGGAGTCTTCTTCCGTGATTTTACTTTGCGCCAGGCGCAAAAGCTGGGAGTGACCGGTTACGTGCGTAACCTGCCCTCCGGCGAAGCTGTAGAAGTCCAGGCTGAAGGGGAAAAGCCACAACTGGAAAAACTGATCGACTATCTTAAGACCGGGCCCCCGGGGGCACGGGTGGCTAACATCGTTACCTCCTGGTCCGGGTATAATAATAGCTACGCCAGATTTGTCATCAAACATTAGCCAAACCCATTCCCGGCCGGGGAGGAGTGCCAGAAAATAGCCACCTAATCCCTTTTTCCAATCCACCATTACTACTACTACTCTGCTGTGCCCGAATGTGCCCCGTTACCCGGGCCGAGCTGGCGATGGCGAGACTGGTCCTGCCCTGTTGGTGAAAAAGAATGGGTCTGAGTAAAATTATTATTGACAAGTAAGAAAAACCATAGTATCATAGAAGGTTGCTACTATGTCTTTTAATTTTTGGCCTTATCAAGCATCTCCACTAGCGCAGTCACCCGTACATCACTTTGGGTTAGCGCTAAGATAAAAACATAATCCCGCTTATCTGTTTGAGGAGTAGAGTAGATGACTTTTGCGCCAACACACAATGGAATCCCCATGCCCTCCGTCAGGAGATCCTATGCTAAATTCTCCAAGACACTGGATGTTCCCAATCTG
>JAQTRN010000229.1 GCA_028711795.1 Dehalococcoidales bacterium
GCCTGACCAGAGACATCGAAGACCTGGGTATTGGGACCGTGACCCGGGTTAACGTCGTCGACGTGTACTGGCTGGATGCCAACCTCACACCGGCGGAACTGGCACTGGTATGTCACTCCCTTCTGGCGGATCCGGTGATCCAAGACTATGCCATCGACCCCACAGATGCTGTTACTGAGACGGGCAATCAACCTCACATTATCGAAGTCACCTACAATGCCGGCGTCACTGACCCGGTTGAAGACACGATCAAGAAAGCGCTGCGGGACTTGGGGATCAGCGACGTCAAGGGCGTTAAGATAGCCAAACGGTATCTTATCTATGGGCGAGTCAGTGTAGATGAACTGGAGACCCTATGTAATCGATTACTGCTAAATCCCATTGTGCAGCATGTAGTACAGCCAGGACAACCTATCTTCCCTCAGAACCCGCAATACCGCTTCAAACTCAACCTGATAGATATCTTTGACCGTAAGAATGTTACTGAAGTCAGGAAGCAGTTTGACTTCACCGATGATGAATTCCAGGCGATCGTTACTTATTATCGAAAAGAGGGACGCGTCCCCACCGATGCCGAATTGGAAACGCTATTCCAAACGTGGTCGGAACACTGCGTTCATAAAACATTCAAAGGCAGAATCGACTGCGGTGGGACTACCATCAATAATCTGCTGAAAAACACCATCATTAAGGCAACCGCCGAACTGAATAAGCCCTGGTGTCTTTCGGTTTTCGAAGATAACGCCGGGGTGATTGATTTTGACGGACACTGGGCACTTTGCTTCAAGGTCGAGACACACAATCATCCTTCGGCAGTGGAGCCTTATGGCGGCGCGGCCACCGGCATTGGCGGCGTCATCCGCGACCCGCTCGGCACCGGACTGGGCGCCAAGCCGATACTCAACACCGATGTTTTTTGTTTTGCTCCGCCCGACTGGCCTTACGAGAGACTCCCGAAAGGGGTACTGCACCCCAGGCGTGTCTTTAAGGGAGTACGTGCCGGCGTCGCCGATTACGCCAACCGCCTCGGGATACCGACCCTGAACGGCTCGATACTTTTTGATGAGCGGTTCATCGCCAATCCCCTCGTTTTTTGTGGAACACTGGGCCTGCTTCCCAGAGAAGTAGCCCGCCGGGGTCAGCAGCAGCCGGGAGACCTGATAGTCGTCGCTGGTGGCCGGACCGGCCGCGATGGTATTCACGGCGTGACCTTTGCCTCCGCCCAACTGACTGAGGAATCCAGCACCGCCTCTTACAGCGCGGTACAAATAGGGAACCCCATCGTGGAGAAGAAACTAATCGACGTACTTATGCAGGCCCGAGACCGTCGGCTATACCGCCGCATCACCGATTGTGGCGGCGGCGGGCTATCCTCAGCAGTCGGGGAGATGGCCGCCGAAACGGGCGCCCGCGTTTATCTGGAAAAGGTGCCACTGAAATATTCCGGCCTCCCCTATTCAGAGATCTGGATATCCGAGTCACAGGAGCGGATGGTGCTGGCGGTGCCACCGGAACATATTGCGGAACTAATGGACCTTTTGGCCAGCGAAGATGTGGAGGCCGCGGTTATCGGCGAGTTTACCAATGATCAGCGACTCCGACTTTTTTACCAGGGAAACCAGGTATGCGACCTGAGCCTGAATTTTCTGCACAACGGTCGCCCTCAGATGGAACTGGAAGCCACGTGGACATCACCACACCACCCGGAGCCCGACTTCAGACCACCGCCGGACGCTGGAGAGACGTTACTTCGCATTCTTGGCTCCTGGAACGTATGCAGCAAGGAATGGGTAATCCGCCAGTACGACCACGAGGTACAGGGGGCCAGCGTCCTCAAGCCATTGGTGGGCAAGAACAGTGATGGCCCGGGCGACGCCGCCATTATCAGACCCGTTCTGGACTCGGAAATGGGCGTCATCGTAGCTAACGGTATCAAGCCCGGATACGCCGATATCGACCCATACTGGATGGCCGCTTCGGCAATCGACGAAGCTCTCCGGCAAATAATAGCCGTCGGCGGTAATCTGCGGAAGGTGGCTTTGCTGGACAACTTTTGCTGGGGTAACACCAGCCGTCCAGAGATACTCGGGGCTTTGGTCCGGGCGTCTCAGGCCTGCCACGACATGGCACTGGCCTACGAGACTCCTTTCATCTCGGGCAAAGACAGCCTCAACAACGAATTTGAATATGAAGGCAAGATTATCTCCATCCCGCACACCCTGCTCATCTCAGCGATGGGCATCATGGACGACGCCAGCCGGGCCGTATCGATGGACTTCAAGCACGCCGGCGACCTGGTCTATATCATTGGTACTACCGGAAATGAACTGGGCGGATCAGAGTACTTCCGGAGCCAGGGATGCATCGGTAACCACGTCCCCAGAGTGAGCCCGCAGTCTGCCAAAGCCCTGATGGACAAACTGAGTCTGGCTACCGAGCGGGGACTGGTCAATGCCTGTCACGACTGCAGTGATGGCGGCATCAGCGTCGCTCTCGCCGAGATGGCCTTCGCCGGTGACCTGGGAGCAAATGTCCATCTGGCGAAGGTCCCCCTGGGCGAACCCCTCAACCGTGATGATTTTATCCTTTTCTCCGAATCGAACAGCCGTTTCCTGGCAGAGGTAGACCCGGCTAACCAGGCAGAATTTGAGAAGGTAATGGCCGGCACCCCCCTGGCCGTCATCGGAAGCATTACCGAAAGCGACGCCTTAACGGTACAGGGAACCAGGGGGAATACAATTATCGATGTCCCGTTAGCCAATTTAAAGGAAGCCTGGCAGAGGCCCATCCGGTGGTAAGAACGGTAAGAAAATGAGTAAGGTTAAGACGCTGGTACTGCGCGCTCCCGGAACGAATTGCGATGTCGAGACTACATTCGCTTTCGA
>JAQTRN010000230.1 GCA_028711795.1 Dehalococcoidales bacterium
CAGGATGTGTGCCGGCTGCTAGAAAGCCGGGTTCAGAGAGAACCGGACCTGATATGTTTAGCCGGTTATGACCAGTGGCTGTCAGACTGGATGGTAGACAGGTATTATCCCCGGATTTTGAATGTCCATCCGGGGGACACGACTAAGGGCTACTTCGGCCTGTACTGGGTACCTTCGGCCAAAGCTATTCTGGCGGGAGATGAGATAGTAAGGTCGACCTTGTTCCTGGTGGATAAGGGGGAAGATTCGGGGCCTATTCTGGTGCAGTCCCGGCCCGTAAATATCATCCAGGCGCTAGGTGAGCTTGAAGCTAAAGGCAATAACGGACTGTTAGCCGGGTTAGACAAGGTGACCGGTTTCGCTAGAGCCAAAAGCATCAGCGATTGGAGCAGTTTCGAGCAGTCGGCCGGGGTGGAAATCCGTGGCTTAATGAAGAACGTATGTAAAAATTTGCAGGACGCCCTCAAGGTAGCGGGCGACTGGGAAATCTACCCGTTTGTAGTACACGATCTGATAGCCCGGGGGCGGGTGGCGGTAGCGGGCCGAACGGTTTATATTGATGGCCAGAAGATGCCTGAATACGGATATCGATTGGACGAACGCCTGCCGGAATAAATGGGACTTTGGCTGGAACAGTCGTTGGGTGGCTGGTTACTTCAGTCTATGAGTCCTCAAATACGCTGGGGGCTATTTCTTTCATGATGCGGCGTATTTCGCCAGCCACAGCTCTCATTTCAGGTAGGGCCCTTTCGCTGGTCCTCAGCCTGATGAAACGCCTCAGCTCTCGGAAATTCATGGTCATTACTATCTGTGTTTCGCAGGCGTTGGGTAAGACGTACCTGGCTATCTCGGGTTTGATACCCGAGTCCAGCATTTGCCGGTAGACATTCCAGGCCTGTTTCATGGCCTCTTCGAATAGCTGGCCATTTTCCTTTCCGGAGTCCGCCACTTCGGGAGGGGTGATATATCTGGGCTCGAGCTCCTTAACGTACCGCTGACTCCGCTGGCTATAGCTGGCCAGTCGGTGGCGGACCAGCTCGTGCGTTAATACCCGGCTGGCTCTGATATAGAAACTCGCCGAGGCGTGTTCAATAACCGACTCATGCCCGATTTGTATCCAGTTCTGGATACGCCTGGGGTTAGTGCCCATCTTATCCACCGAGTCCCAGCATAGCCGTCCGGCGTACTCGATGATTTGTTCACACGGTGGACCTTTAGCTCCCTTACCCGGATGTTCTGTGGGTACAGAGAGGCCGGTCACCGCCAGTAGTCTTACCTCGACATCATAGCCCTCTATCATTTTGTAATTGGCACCTCTCTAAAACAGTTGGGACACGACGTTTGCGCCGGAACCATGTAACCCGGTCCGGTGGTCGGCTTATAGTCCTCTGGCTTTAGCCAGGATGGCTAAAGCGGTATTGCCCACTTCCAGCATGGTCTTGCCCAGGTACAACTCGCCGTGTTTCTTCATGACCAGGCAGTTGGTCCCTGGATGCTTGTGTAACACTTTCAAGACCTCATAGGCCAGGGCCGGTGTGCCGTAGTCCTGCCAGCGTTCCGTCTCCGGTATGCCTAATGCGTGAGCATTTTCCGTTATCAGCGCGCACTCTCCGTGGAAGATGGCGTTGGTCTCTGTACGTTCCCGGTAGACGTAGCTGTGGAGGAATGCCTCCGAAGTCGGCGGTAGTCGACCAACCGCATGGACTCTAAAAGATGCTTCGTCGAGTTCGGTCACCCTGACCAGATCCTCTCTGGTAAGCTGGTCCAGGGGCTTGCCGCTGGGAGTGGTTATGAAACCACTGCCCACTCTAAAGGAGAGATTCCCGCCCTTCTTACCGCTGGCCGGGTCTGGGACCAGACCCTGTAACTGGAACGTATGGCACCATTGCAGTAATTCATCCAGCAGTGGGTGCTGAACCTGGCCCCGTTCCATAACTGGCTGGAATTTTACATAATGTAAGGATTCTGGCATAGCTGTGCTTTCCGTCAGGGGGGGCAGCCCCCGGTTACTTGTCCAATTTTGCCGCCAGTATCTGGCGCATCTCGTGGAGCGATTCCTGCTGCCAGGCCGGATACCTGGCCTGGGTCCGCTCCCGGACGGCGACCCTTACGTCCGGGTCGGTAGCGCCGGGCATTTGTTGCTTGACGGCGGCTTCAATTACCTCACGTTCGCGGTTGGCTATTTCGGGACGTTCCACCCACCGACCGATCTCACGTAAGTCTCGGGTATAGAAGACTACCACCGGTATCGACATAAACTGGCCCCGGTTCAGGAATTCGTTCATGATATCCGGGTTCTGGTCCCTCGGGAAAACGCGCATCTCGATACCGGCGGCCTCAGCGATGCGGGCTACCAGGGGCATGCCGCGGAAGACATCGGGACACCAGTCCTCGCCAATCACCATTATCTTGTTCAGGCCGTTGGGGCCGCTGGCTATCCGGCGGAAGAAGGCGTCATCCTCGGCGGAAAGGCGGGCGGTAGCGTAGTATTTCTGGAACTGGTCTTTGTTGACATTGATCTGGGTAATATATTGCTGGTAGGTGAACCCGGAGGCGAACCGTTCCGGGGTGACAACACTTGGTTTATTGGGCATGCTTTACCCCCTTAACTTATTAGACTTTTATCAGGCGATGAAGCAACTAATCATGTTGGCGTAGCCGATTTCCACCCGTCCGTCCGCGTAGACGGTGATGGGCACCATATCGCCGTACTTCAGGGCTTCGTCTAGCCAGGCCTGGTTATCATCCACCTCTCGTTCCTCGAAATCTATGCCTCGCTGAGTCAGGCTCTCCTTCAGTTTGATGCAGGCGGGGCAAGTCTTCAGTGTATAAACGATTGGCCGATTCATAGACACTCCTGT
>JAQTRN010000231.1 GCA_028711795.1 Dehalococcoidales bacterium
AAAGATGTAGCTAAATAGGGGTCAATGAGCAGAATAACCGGCGTCTGGTACCTTTCCGCCAGGTTAAAGGCTTTAACAGTTAGCCAGAAGGCGTCATCCATTGTGGCTGGAGCCAGTACTGCACGGGGGAAATCGCCATGATGCGCGTGTATCACGAACTCCAGGTCGCCTTGCTCGGTCCTGGTAGGCAGACCGACGGCCGGGCCGGGACGTTGGCCATCGACTATTACTATCGGCGTTTCAGTTATCCCGGCTAACCCCAGGCCTTCCACCATGAGGCAGAAACCACTACCGGAAGTAGCGGTCATGGCCCTGGCCCCGGCATATGCTGCCCCAATGGTCATATTGATGGCGGCTATTTCATCTTCAGGCTGAATTACCACCAGACCGAAGTCGTTAGCTCTCCCGGCCATATACTCCAGAATAGGGGTAGTCGGTGTCATGGGATAGGCTGCTATAAACCGGCAGCCCGCGGCGATAGCTCCGGAGGCGATGGCATCTGTGCCGTTGAGGAGCATCCTCTTGTCGCCGCCGATTGATTCGAGGTGGTGCCCAAAGTCACCCTGGAAATTCTGGCGAGCGTATTCGTAGCCCGCTTTAGCGGCCTTAATGTTGTTCTGGCCAAGATCACCGGTGCCGAACTGCTCTCTCAAGACTTGTTCCAGGATACTGAGATCGCAGTCAACCAGCCCCATGGCAGCGCCAAGGGCTACCGTATTACTCATGAGTTTATTGCCAGCTTTTTCCTCGGCTAATTGACTGGTTGGTACCTCAAAGAGATTGCTGGCTTTGGCGGTATCGCTTATTGCTGCCGGGTCAGCAATGACTACGGCGCCGTTGGCCAACTCTTGCCGGTGCAGAGTAATGGTCTCTTCATTCAAGGCCACGAGCAGGTCAATCGGCCGGGCGATTGTGTTTACGGGTGTGTCTTTTAGGCGGACGCGAAAGAAATTGTGGCCGCCCCGGATGCGTGACTCGTAGTCCTGGTCGGCGAAGACAAAATAACCCTCACGGACCAGCGTCTTGGCCAGTATGAAACCGATCGATTGTACGCCCTGGCCGGCCTCTCCGCCAATCATGAAATTTATGTTTACCGCCACTTTCGTGCCTCCTCTAGCCCATAGAAAAGGTCGTCATAGAATAGCTCTAGCTTTAGCTTGTGTCGTAACTCTTCCTGTGCCAATCTCCCACAGAGATGCTTGGCGGCTTCCCCGCCCAAAACACTCATTAGCTTTGAGTAAAACTCGAGAGATTGCTGTTCCCGTTTGATGGCAAAGATGAGTGTATCTTGGAGGCCAGCCGCGTTTAGCGTGTCACTACCGGTCAGGTAGTCACCGATTCTCAGATTAGCTATATCTTCGTGGCGCCAGTCCGGCTTGGCCAGCCCATTTTCTTTGAACTCTCTTATTTGCCGGGCGTGTTCTGATTCGGCCTCAACCAGGTCTTTTAACAGCGCTTTAGCTCCCGGGTCTTCAGTCCGGCTCTGCCCGACAAGATAGATAGACTGGGAAGCAATCTCTTTGTAGATCGCCATGTCTAATAACTCGGTTAGTTCTTCTCTCATGTGCATGCCTCATACTTTGCTTTAAACTATTTTCTATTGTTGACTCTCAGGTTAATCAGGCTCCAAACCCTGGTCTGCTTTACTCTTCCTCGCTGGCTGCAGCCTTCCCTGGCTGTAAAATCCGGTCGTGTTGTGGCAGGTTCGCGATAATCGGGAAACCAGCAGCACGCCAGGCGCGGACGCTACCCAGGACATTGTATACTTCTCGATATCCGGCTCGTAGCAGGACACTTGCCCCCAGCCCGGCCCGGTGTCCTACACTGCAAATCACGGCCACCGGCCTGTCCCTGGGGATTTCGCTTAATCGCTCTTCCAGATGACCAACATATGTGTGTCTGGTCCCTTTGATGTGCCCTGATTGCCATTCATCGTAGCCTCTAGCATCAATAACCAGTAGCTCCTTGTTATGCTCCATTTTCTCCTTGAGTTCGTGTACGGATAACAAAGGGAGGTTCTCCGTGGGGAAGCCGGCATTATACCAGCTTTCGATGCCGCCTTTGAGGTAACCGGCTATCCGGTCATAACCGGCCCGCATAAGGTAACGGACGGCTTTATCCACGTGGCTTTCATCTTCCAGCACCAGCAGGATTAGTTTTTCGTACGACAGTACCCAACCGGCGAAAGCCGGCAGCCCGGCCAGCCAGATACTGTAGGCTCCTTTGATATGGGCGCCGCCGAAAGCAGCCGGCTCACTGGTATCAACTACCACTGCTCCCTGTTCTATGTGCTTTTTGAATTCTGGCGCGGTCAGTGGTACCGGTAGCGGTAAACACTTCAGGCGCGGTGGGCCGTACAAGTTGTATTTCTCCATCTGGCGGAAGTAGGGTGGCAACTCCGGCCGCTCCGCCACTTTCCGTGCTACAAAAGCCATTTTATCGCCTATCTGGAGAAGCGGGTTCTGGAGTCGTTCGGTACCGAGAGTGCTTTCCTTTCGGGAGGCGATATTCAAGCCGCAGACAGAACCACCACCGTGGGCCGGGCAGATGATAACTCCGTCCCCCAGAGGGAGTAGCTTATTAAAGATACTGTCGTATAAAGATGTAGCTAACCTCTGAGTCTCTTCCGGACCATACAGGTCCGTCCGGCCAACGTCATTAACGAATAATGTGTCCCCGGTGAATACCAGGACCGGGATATCCCCGGTGGTGAGGTCGGCTACCACATAAGATGTGCTCTCGTCGGTGTGGCCGGGAGTGTGAATCGCGGTTAGCTTGAGCCGGCCGACTCGGAATTCATCACCGTCTCGCAACGTGAGCCCGTAATGCCAGTCTAACCCTGGACCGTGGTAGG
>JAQTRN010000232.1 GCA_028711795.1 Dehalococcoidales bacterium
ATGTAAGTGTATCCGGACGGAGATGCGCTGGGTCGGGAGATTGGATCAGAACCGAGGAATATATCAGCCAATATTCACCTTCCCGCTTGTGTTTACTTTCAAAGCAGTTACCAAGTTGGCTAATCCGACCTCTTCATGTGGCTGGGGCCGATTTCTGGATACAGTGTAAAGAGCGGGTTGGACCAGAACTCATCACCGGCTTCAATACCCTTCTTGGTCAGACGGTAGTAAGTCCGCTGCGGAGCCGGCGGATAGTTATCTTGAATGCTAGACGTCTCAGTTTGGCCGGTAGCTTCCACCCATTCGAGTCTCTTGAGCACGCCAAAGTACATCAGGAAGGAGTGATACCGCATGTGGGTAAACTTGCGGGACACCCTCTTCAGCTCGCGTTCGTAGATTTTCTCCGCCTGTTCCTCGGTAACATCGGCACCACTCACCACCATGCGGCTGATAATTCTCTCGGCACGCTCCCTGGCGGTGGCCCGAGCCAGCGCTTCCTTATATTCGAAGTTGATGTCAGACTGGGCGGCACCGCGTTCCGGGTCAATGGCATGCGAGCCTTCAGGCCCCCTACCCAGGAGATATTCCCGGATAAACCAACCGCAGCCGAACGGCCTTAAAAATCCCCCTCTATTTGGTCTTAACTCCAATGCCATATTTCCTAAACCCGAGTCCTCGGTTTTATTTCTTCCAGGGCTTCAATAATCGTGGTTGAAACCCGGCGGATGGCACCGAGATTGTTCTCCAGCACCTTCTTATCCTTGGCCCACAGGGCGACATATGGGAATGACCTTACCCCGGTGTCAAAACCGAAGTGTGTGCCCACGACAAAAGCAGCGCTCTCGGCAATGGTCTCCGCGTCCTGTCGGGGTATATGGAATACTCCCTCCGAGTAATAGTGGGCGATCTCATGGAGCAAGGTCTTGAGCTGCTGCGCCCCAGGCTCCTCGGGGCGTACCCAGATGCCGGTACGACTGTAAAAACCCTTAATTCCGGGATCCATGTGAGGTCTGGAATCGAAGTCCACGCTGACACTCCGCTGTTTCATGTGGGCAAGCAAATCAGTAAATAGCTCTTCGTTAGCCTCGCCGGTAAGCACCGGCACATCAAACTCAGGAAGGGGCTTGCCCTCGGTCTGGCTGACATCAAAGATATAGACCACTTTGAAGAAAACGGGGCGCGGCTCGGTTTCAGTCTCTGCCTCCGCTTCGCCTTGTTCCCTTTTCTCGGGTTTTAGCTTCGGCGGCATCATCGGCGCCATGATGGCGATGCCCTTTTCACCTTTCCTAACCCAGCGCCCCAGGTCTTTCCAGGTGTTGAAACCGGCCACCCTGACGGCCTCAGGCTTCTGGATCATGATAAGTATCTGGTTGCCAATACTATAATCGTGGAATTTTGACATGGTGGTGAGAAACAACCGAAACTGGTAGCTGTCCTGGATGCCTTCAACGCCTTCCTTGAGCTGCTTCAGCACCTCGTCAATCCGCCGGGTTTTTACCTCGGTCTCCACCGCCGGCAGGAGATCCACCGCCAAGCTGTATGCCGGCATCGGTTCGCCTATCCAGCCGATTAGGTCGCGGTACTTCAAGGGGACTTTCTCGCCGCCTTCAATTAGGAGAGCCTGCGGGTACAGACCGACAGTAGATTTGTGTTCCCTGTCAATGTGCCGTTTCAAAGCACCTGATCTGGTGGTGTTATTGTATTCCGGGATCTCGATTACCTTATGGCATATCGGGCAGGTAACAGTAACCGCTGGTTTCCTGGTTTCAGTCATGGGTAAAAGCTTCGTTTGCGGCTCCGGTTCATCGGTTACCACCGATTTGACCAGCCCGACCGTGAACCCCATGAACAAGAGGAACATGCCGAAGCCGACAACATCATTCGTCTGTTGCTGGGTCGTTCGATACATTACCAGGTCACCTCCTTGATTAAATCATCGAGTTCCCCGCCGGCAATTATCCTTACCACCTCACTCGCGATATAGGTCATGGACTCGGCATGCGCCGGTGTCAGGTCTTCGGCCTCCCCCATGGTCCGGTACTGCCGGTGGTGTGCGAGTTCGTGTACCAGGGTATCGATCATAGAGCGTGCCCGCCCCATCATTTCCAGCGAGATATAAACCTCTCCGACGGCCGTGCTGTACATGCCGGCAGTTCTCACCCGGTCGCTGGCGGGAGGAATAACGGCGACGTGTACTCCGGACGGCGGCGAATAGGTAAACACCTTTTTTGTTATGGCTCTGGCCAGGTTAAGATGAGCACGATAACGATGTTCCAGCTTTTCGCCCGGGATAACCTCTACCTCACGGAGTCGATCCTGGGAGGTCTTGATCAAATCCCTATCGGTGTTGATAGCCCTGGCTAGGGTATCACGCACATATGACTGAACACTTACCGATTCATAGCCCAGGTGCTTGACCATGCCGTCCCAGCGGGCGTCGGTGCGTATCACCGCGTTTTCACCCATAACTTTGATCCAGGCTTCCCGCCATACGGAAGCGTTTTCCCGGACGAAGTCGGCATAGTCTTTCCCCGTCACCGGCTCCCGTCCCATATCCCAGGAGCCCATGTTGACGTTGTGGCTTTCCTCCGTCTCAATTACCGGCGGCTGTTTTACCATCTGCAGAAACACCTGCAGATGCTCCACCTTGGTGACACAGGACCAGAGTCGGCCCACGTCTACCCATAGGTCAGGCTCGTTCTTCGGGCCGTGGCGGTCCGGTGCCATATCAAAGCTCCACAGGTTATAGGAGTAAGGACTGTTAATTTCACGCATATAGATGTCGCGGGCATAAATCCTCGACTGGCCGATGAAAGTCGCCCCAACCGCCTGCACCATCTCAGGGA
>JAQTRN010000233.1 GCA_028711795.1 Dehalococcoidales bacterium
AGGTACTGGCCTCAGCCAGGGGAATTCCGTTCCACAGTTCCTCCATGTCCTGCAGGGAGTCTATCGCCACGCCCACCCGGCCCACCTCCCCGGCCGCCATCGGATGGTCCGAGTCATAGCCAATCTGGGTCGGTAAGTGGAAGGCGACACTGAAACCGGTGTTCCCCTGCGCATACAGGTACTTGTAGCGCTGGTTGCTCTCCTCCACGGTCGCATAGCCGGCATACTGGCGCATGGTCCACAGACGGCTCCGATATCCTTCGGGCCTGATGTTGCGGGTAAAAGGATAGCCCCCGGGTAAGGAATTATCCGGCTCATAGCCGGCCAAATCCGCCGGACTATACACCCGGTTGACCAGAATGCCGTCAACCGTGGTCTTGAACTCCTTTTTCCTTTCGCGGTCTTGAGTCATAGCTTTGCTCCTTTTTTATTTCTCAGTTCTCATCAATTGATAGACCAGCCGATAGACCCGGCTATTTGCAAGGACCATCAACGATGATAATTCCTGTGTTGTCAACCCTTCATGGTGCCCTCTTCCGAAAATCGCTGGTGAAACGAAAACGCTTCGCTCAGCAGGTGTGGCTCATGCCCTTTTGTTCTGGCGATGCTTCGCTCGAGGTAATCCATGAGCATAGGCCGATAGGCCGGATGCGCGCAATTGGCGATTATAGCTTTTGCCCTCTCCACCGGGCCCATTCCCCTGACATCGGCCAGACCTTGTTCCGTCACGAGGATATCGACAGCGTGTTCCGGATGGTCAACGTGGGTGACCATCGGCACTATGGTCGAAATCTTACCGTCAGCGCTGGTAGATTTCAGGACGAATACCGATAGGCAGGCATTCCAGGCAAAATCGCAAGAACCGCCAACGCCCCCGATACTTCTGGAGCCAAAAATATGAGTGGAATTCACGTGTCCGTAAATATCTACCTCAATGGCTCCATTGATGGCTATTACCCCCAGGCGCGATATAAGCTCCGGGCAGTTCGCTATTTCTGACGGCCGAATCACGATGTACCGCTTATAGTGTGCCAGCGCCCCGAAGAGCTTATCGAAGCTTCCTTGAGAAAAATAGAGCGCTCCGGTAGAGATCCCTCTGATTTTACCGGCATCGATCAACTCAAGAGCGCCTTCGCCCAACGACCCGGAGAAAATCTCGAGTCCACTGAAGGGGCTCTCAGCTAGCTTACTTATGAATGCCGTCGGAATCGAACCGATGCCAAACTGTAATGGTAGCAGGCTTGTGGGCAGTCTTTTTTGTCTGGCTTCATGCTCTAGAAAAGCCACCAGATGTCCGGCGACAGTCTCGCTATCTTTATCGGCCGGTTGGGCTTGAGGTCTGGCATTCGGCACCGTGGTCTCGACTATCAGGGCAATCTTTTCCGGTTCGACCGGGATGCCGGTTGTACCGATGCGGTCGGTGGCGTGGAGTATCGGGACCGGCACTCTTTCCGGCGGCGGCCTCAGCAAATAAATATCATGCATCCCCTCGATCTCAGCCGGTAGATTCGGGTTTATCTCAACAATGACTTTGTCCGCCAGAGCGATGTTACTGGCGCCGTCCAGTAAAGTCGTGGAGGGTATCAGTTGACCGTCCCGGGTGATAGCGGCGCATTCCAGGATGGCCAGATCCATCTTGCCCCCGCACAGGTGCTTCAACTGGTAGGACGGCAGACTTACCCTGGTTTCTACCAGCGAAACTGTCCCATTGTTGATAGCGGCCCTTAGATTACGGCTCCCAAGCTGCCCGTACTTCTTCCCGCGTACATTAGGCAAGGTCAAGATATCTTCCACCGTGCCTGGCGACGGGCCGGTGGCAAATAACCGGAGGCTAACATTCGAGCCCCGGCTACTAATCGCCTGTCTGAGTGCGGATAACACAGTATTAGGGCACGCCGACTGGTCGCCCGACAAGATTGCGAGTGTGGTCTCGTCGGTTATCAAATTGGCGACATCTTCAGCTGTCCCTACTTTGCTGAGCAGGGCTCTCATGTGTATTCTTGACCGTAGCGCGTCACTGACCACCAGTTCGTCCTCCCTTCGAAGTCTGAATGGACTCAGGTGACCACACCAGTACGCCGCAGAGTCGCAATCGCTTCGGTCGAATAACCCAGTGTCGCCAGAATCTCATCAGTACTCTGCCCCGGAACAATGCCGAGGGTGTTAACACCACCCGGAGTCGCCGATAGCTTGATCGGAATTCCGATTTGTTTTACCGTACCAATCTCAGGATGTTCCACCGCAACTACCATACCCCGATGCAGCATCTGGGGGTCGGTGATGACTTCATCGAGAGTGTTCACCTTGCTGACACTGATTTCCTGCCGGCTTAAGAGGTCAAACCATTCGT
Source organism: Dehalococcoidales bacterium (assembly GCA_028711795.1). Classification (GTDB taxonomy): domain Bacteria; phylum Chloroflexota; class Dehalococcoidia; order Dehalococcoidales; family JAQTRN01; genus JAQTRN01. The sequence continues at coordinate 2,351 of JAQTRN010000233.1, forward strand.
CACGGGTCCTGGTCAGAAAAGTATCTCTGAAATAAGAAAAGACCTGATCCAGCCTCTCCCCGGGAGTAGTTGGAGTCGCGCCCAGGTCTTCTCTCCCTAAAGCCCGGCAGAGGTTGCGAATAAACTGTGGTTCCCGGCATCCCAGGCCGATGTACTTGCCGTCCTTTGTTTGGTACACATTGTAGAATGGGTCGCCACCGTAGCGCCGCACACCCCCGGGCCGGGGTATCATCCCGGTCAAAAGATGGCCGGAGATATATGTGACCATCAGTGACGCCACGCTATCGGTCATAGCAACATCGATGTACTGCCCTTCACCAGTCCGGGCCCGTGCGATAAGCGCTGCCAGGATGCCAACACAGGCTATTATCCCACCGCCAAAATCACCGAGCAAATTGAGGGGGATGACCGGTTTGCCGCTATCTCCGATCAAGCCCAGTGCTCCAGCCACCGAGATATAGTTAATATCATGGCTGGGGAGCTGGTGATAAG
>JAQTRN010000234.1 GCA_028711795.1 Dehalococcoidales bacterium
TTGACGGGCTTCGGCGTTACTCATGCCGGACTCGTCAGCCCGGTTAATCTCCCGGACCAGGTCGAACAACGTCGCGCTCGCCTGAGCGGTGTTAAAATCATCGTCCATAGCCTCGATAAACCGCTGGCGGTAGGGCCCGGCATCCAGTTTCCCGTTGGCCCCGGCTTCTGTTCCCTCAAGGCGAATGGCCTGCCGCAGTCTATCAACACCTCTTTCGGCGGCGGCCAGCGCTTCATCGGAGTAAGACAGCGGATTACGGTAATAAGAGCTGAGGACGAAAAGACGGATGGCATCGGCGCTGAACTTTCGCAGGGCTTCCTTGATGGTCACCAGGTTCCCCAGGGACTTGCTCATCTTCTCTTCGCCGAGCTGTATCAGTCCGTTATGCAACCAGTATTTCACGAACGGCTTTTTACCGGTGAAGCTCTCCGACTGGGCAATCTCATTCTCATGGTGCGGGAAGATCAGGTCCTGTCCGCCGCCGTGAATATCCAGTGTTTCCCCCAGGTATTTCAGTGACATGGCGCTGCATTCGATATGCCAGCCTGGCCGACCCGGTCCCCAGAGGCTCTCCCAAGAAGGTTCACCTGGTTTCGATGCCTTCCACAGGACAAAGTCCATGGGGTGTTCCTTCTCTTCACCCACCTCGATGCGGGCCCCGGCCATCATTGAGTCCAGGGTACGGTGGGACAGTTTTCCGTAATCCGGCACATTCCGCACGCGAAAGTAGACGCTCCCCTGCGCCGGATAGGCATAGCCTTTGTCTATCAGCCCCTGGACTATTTCGATAATCTTGGGAATCTCCTCGGTAGCCCGGGGTTGAATATCCGCCCGGCGGACATTCAGTGCCTCGATATCCTGGAAGTAGCTATCCGTGTACCTCATGGCCAGTTCACTGGTGGAAATACCAAGCTGGTTAGCCCGGTTGATAATTTTGTCATCGATATCGGTAACATTCTGTACGTATTTCACTTTATAGCCGCGGAACTGGAGATAGCGCCGAACGACATCGAAGATGATATAACTCATAGCGTGGCCGATATGGGAGTCGGAATAAGGAGTCACCCCGCAGACATACATCTTCACCTCGTTACTGCCCGGGGCAAACTCCTCCTTTTGCCGGGAAAGAGTATTAAATATCTTCATCCTTGTTTCCTTTCACTGAGTCTAACTGCCGCTCCAGTTCGGTTACCCGCCGTTCCAGGTTAGCTAGGTTTTCCCACACCGGGTCGGGCAGCTTTTCAACAGTATCCGTATCCGGGTTTCTCACGGCCACCACCCGCCCCGGGACGCCGACGACCGTGGCGTTTGCCGGCACCGAGTTGATCACTACCGAACCGGCGCCGATCTTACTATTTTCCCCGATGGTGATGGCACCAATGAGCTTAGCGCCCACCCCCACCACGACATTGTTCTCCAGAGTGGGATGTCGTTTGATCCGCTGGTGGCTGGTGCCACCCAGGGTCACTCCCTGGTAAAGGGTGACATCGTCACCGATCTCTGCAGTCTCACCGATGACCACCCCCATACCGTGGTCGATGAACAGCCCCTCGCCTATTTTGGCTCCGGGGTGAATTTCAATACCGGTGAAAAAACGATTGCAATGGGATATCAGCCGCGGCAGCAGCGGGACACCCCAGCGGTACAGGGTATGAGCCAACCGGTGGCACTGCCGCGCGTGAAATCCGGGGTAAGCGAGTAATATTTCAATGGTGCTTCTAACAGCCGGGTCCCGTTCAAAAACAGCCTTAATATCTCTATTGATACTGGTGATAAGTGACATGAGCTAATCTCCTCCAAAACTGGACTTGTGTACCTACGCCCCGATAAGTCGGGGCTGGAGACAGATGCAGTCCAGCTCCTGAGGAAAGAACAGCTTGTTTGACCGCCGCGTCACCTTACCAATCACTGGCTCACCTGCTTGTCACTATTTTCTATCAAGGCGGCCGCCCAGGCGACCATGCCTTCTTCCCGGCCGACAAAACCTAGCTGCTCTGAGGTATTAGCCTTCACATTGACCTGATTGGCCTTAATCTGTAGCGCCTGGCTAAGCTTCTCGCAGATACTATCGAAGTAGTCACGCAATTTGGGCCTTTCCGCGACTATAGTGGCGTCTATGTTGACTATCCGCCAGTTATTCTCCTTCAGTTTATCCCCTATCTTCCGGAGCAGATTTATGCTGGGGACGTCCTTATATTCAGGGTCGCCGGAGGGGAAATAACAACCAATATCACCCAGGCCAGCGGCCCCCAGCAGGGCATCAATGATGGCGTGGGTGAGCACATCGGCGTCACTCCAGCCAACCAAGCCTTGAGGGTGGGGTATTTCCAGCCCACCGAGCACCAGGCGGCGCCCCGGTGCTAGGCGATGGACATCATATCCAATACCAACACGCATTTTAACCTCCTCGTTTCCGCCACAAAACCTCAGCCAGAGTCAGGTCATCAGGGGTAGTTATCTTTATATTATCATAAGAACCCATATATAGCTTGACATGGTGGCCCGAACGCTCCACCGCTTCGGCATCATCGGTCACTTCACCCGTAAGCTGGCGATATGCCTTGGTTATTATATCAAAACTGAAGACCTGCGGCGTCTGCACCGCCCACAGGTTATGCCGTGGCAGAGTCTGCTGGACTATTTTATCATCACCGGCTAGCTTGATGGTATCTTTGACAGGTACCGCAGCCACAGCCGCGCCGGCTTCCCGGGCTTCTATCAGCCCGCGGTGGATCAGGTCTTCGGTTAGCAACGGCCGTGCCCCATCATGGACTACCACCCAGCGGTAGTCCTTAAGCCGGCTCAGACCGGCGGCCACGGAATCCT
>JAQTRN010000235.1 GCA_028711795.1 Dehalococcoidales bacterium
GGTGGCGAAACTCATCGAGGACTACGTCCGAGTATATGTTATTAATACCGCCCCGTTTGGAATCGAGAAGCTGTGGCGCAAGGTCTATTATGGTGACGGCTATGAACTCCGTGACCACCACCAGCACCCGGACCACACGGTGATGGGCGTACTCAGCGCAATCGAGATGGCCTGCTGGGACATCATCGGCAAGGCAGTGAACCAGCCCATCTATAATCTGCTAGGCGGTCAGTACCACGAGAAACTCCGGGCCTATACCTATCTATATCCCGCGCCGGGGGACACCACCGACCGCTCTCCGCATCTCGACCCGGAACAGGCGGGAATCAGGGCGGCCGCGTATGTCAAAGAAGGCTTTACCGCGGTCAAGTTCGACCCTATCATCAATCTGATGTCGGCTCTAAACCCCGCGGAGACCCCGCTGGAGATGCTCGACAACGCGGAAGCCGTTGTCAGGAGCGTCCGCGAGGCTGTCGGCAGTAAGTGCGATATTCTCATCGGCACCCATGGGCAGTCGACCACCGCCGATGCCATCAGGTTCGCAAAGAGGATGGAGAAGTACGACCCGTTATGGTTCGAAGAACCCGTGCCGCCCGAGAATAACGATGAACTGGCGAGGGTGGCGCACGCCACCAGCATACCCGTCGCCACCGGTGAAAGGCACTCAACGAAATATGAATTCCGCCAGTTGCTGGAAAAACAGGCGGCGGCAATACTGCAGTTCGCCCTGGGGCGTGTAGGCGGGATAATGGAGGCAAAAAAGATAGCGGGAATGGCCGAAGCGTATTACGCGCAAATCGCACCCCATCTATACTGCGGTCCAATCGAAGCTGCCGCCAACATACAGATTGACACCTGCAGTCCCAACTTCTTAATCCAGGAGAGCATCGAGAACTTCGGCGGGTTACACGGTAAAATCCTGAAAGAGCCCATCCGGTGGGAGAAGGGGTATATCATCCCGCCAACGAAGCCGGGTCTTGGCGTTGAACTGAACGAGAAGATGGTGGAGAAGTACCTTTACCGGGAAGAAATAGACGGTTAAATCACTCTACCTCCTGAGGAGGCTGTGGGAGAGGGTGTCGAGAAATACCGCTGACCTGCCACCCTAAGACGATACCAGATATAGTATCGTAAAACGGAATAAGAAACAATTAGGAAAGCGTAGAAACCGTAAATAAATAATTGAGCGAAGCTATCATTTCTTGCTCCAATTAGAGATTGACTCTACTCCATCGCCCAGTACCCAATTTTTTCTGCCATCTGGTATCAGGGTGGACAAAATAGTATATTGGATTGAAAGATTTCTTGTAATAGGATACTGACTAGATCATTTCCGGTATGATTTGCTCTCAAACAATTCGTGAAACAGTAAAAAGGAGAAAAGGTCGGTTATTACCAATCACATGCACAAGCGCAGCCTCTACCCTGAAAACAAATGAATGTGGTAAACTGTGTCGTGAATTGTAGCGACTCCGGTGAAATTCATCCTGACAGTGTTCCCATTCCACAGATAAACACACTAAACCGCTCGGATGCCCGTAAAAGTGCCTATCATTATATTTGTGATCGGCTCAGCAGAATACCCCCCGGTATAGTAGATACTAAACAAGACTTTGTTATCCCGATGGATGACCTCAGTCTGCTCAAGGAAGGCTTGGCTGACCCCACACCAGAAATGGTAACGCTGATTAAGCAAATCCTCAGTCCTGTGAGGATTAATGAAGCCGAAATAGAAGCTTATTTGATAAAGCCCTTTAAAGAAAATCAACAACCTTAGCCGGTACAAAGGAGATTGTTTAATGCCCAAGCGGACTGACATTAAGAAGGTAATGATTATTGGTTCCGGTCCTATCGTAATCGGTCAGGCATGTGAATTTGACTATTCAGGGACGCAGGCATGTAAAGCTCTGCGCTCTCTTGGTTATGAAATTGTTCTGGTGAACTCCAATCCGGCTACCATAATGACTGACCCGGGCTGGGCAGACGCTACTTACATTGAGCCACTTAATGTTGACAGCGTGAGCAAGATTATCGAGAAAGAGCGCCCCGATGCGCTGCTACCGAATCTGGGCGGGCAGACCGGACTTAATCTGAGCTCTGACCTTGCCCAGGCTGGGGTCTTAGAAAAGTTCGGGGTCAAGGTTATCGGCGTCGATGTCGATGCCATACGGCGCGGTGAAGACCGCATCGTGTTTAAGGATACCATGAAATCCCTGGGGCTGGATTTACCACGTAGCGCTGAAGCTTATAGTATAGAAGATGCAGAGAAGATTGTTGCCCAGCTGGGACTGCCGGTCGTCGTCCGCCCTGCCTATACCATGGGAGGTACCGGTGGCGGCCTCTGCTATAACATAGAGGAACTGCGCACTATTGTCAGCCGCGGACTGGCGGCCAGCCGCATCGGGCAGGTATTAATCGAAGAGTCAGTCGAGGGCTGGGAAGAGCTGGAACTGGAAGTGCTCCGGGACCATAAGGGCAAGAAAATCACGGTGTGCTTCATCGAGAACGTGGATGCCATGGGCGTACATACCGGCGATTCATTCTGCGTAGCTCCCATGCTCACCATCGCGCGGGAACTTCAGAAAAAACTTGAGGACTATTCCTACCGTATTATGGATAAGGTCGGGATTATCGGCGGGTGCAACATCCAGTTTGCCCACGATCCCAAAACGGGCCGGGTCGTGGCGATTGAGATAAATCCCCGGACGTCGCGCTCCTCGGCGCTGGCTTCTAAGGCAACCGGTTTCCCCATTGCTCTGATATCCGCAAAGCTGGCAGCGGGCTTAACTCTCGAGGAGATTCCCTATTGGCGTGAAGGCA